>NZ_CAWNMS010000082.1:0-11204 GCF_963875605.1 Vibrio sp. V04_P4A5T148 | reverse complement strand
ATCGCGTGTGCGCTAAGCTCTTTTCGTCCCCCATTGGGACCCCCTTTCAATTCTTAATTAACTCTTGCAGTTGCCAGACCACAAGACGTTTTTATCAAATTGAAAGGGGTTATATAACTGACTTATAGCTGTAAGCTTTACGGAACCCCCAGCCTAGCTGGGGGTTTTCTCGATACAAGAAAAAAGCTCGCCGTAGCGAGCTTTTATTGCTTTAACGATTAATCCAGTCGAAGTAAGCGACCAGTTAAAGCCGGAACGATGATTGTCGTTGTGCCGATTTGTGTGGCGATCGTCTCTTCAGTCATTAAATCCTTCAATTGAGTCGCAGCTTTTACGCTTCCCATATCAAGAGATAATCTCCGCTCCGCAGTGCTGGTGTTAAGCACATAGAGGATCTGCTCATCACCGTAGACTTTGAGATCAGCGTATAAACTCTCGTCAATCCACACATTACGCCGCTCCCCTTTAACCAGTGACGGGTATTGGCTGCGCAGTAGCATTAATTGACTGACGCTGTTTTTCAGCGCTTGCTGTTGTGGTGACAAGCTTGAACCATCTACTTTGCCACTAGAACGAGCAACGTGATCATCACACAAACCAACAGCGGCACAATTTTGTGTCACTTGCGCTGCAAAGTTTTCGACTTCATCCCCAATCTCTTCACCATAATAAAGCGTAATTGGCCCAGAATAAGCAGCAAGAAAACTGAACGCGGCAAGATGTCGCGCATAATAATCACCTAAATTACCTCGTTGGATCAGGTCACCAAAGCGAACCAAATCATGATTACCTAACATTAGATTTGGCATGGCGTGATAAGGCGATTTCGCTCGGTTATTCCAACTGGCCTCTAGACTCAGAGCGCTACCGCTTGCGCCAGATTCTTCCACTGCTAGTGCTTGCATCACACCATAGCGTAAAGGAAAGTTGAAGGCAGAGGAGAGCGCTGGGTTTGCATCACTGCCATACGCAGTTAGGGTAATGTCATCAGCCCCTTGCCACACTTCACCGACCATATAGCCTAATGTGCCCCATGATTTCCCTGCATTGAGGTTATCTTGCGATGCTTGTTCAACCGCCGCGCGCAGCGAACGCCAACTCTCAAGCGGGACTTGATACGCTTGGTCTAAACGCCAGCCATCAATGCCAAACTCACGGATCCAGTAGCTGGCAACTTCAGTGAAAAATGCCTCACTCGCTTGGCTAGGATAAGTGACCAACTTGCCCGGATAACCACTTTCTCCATCATGAAGCTGAGGCAACTTGCCGCTCGGTGACGCTTTCACGCCAACAGAGCTGGTGTGGCCAAATACGCCATCCAATAACACGTACAGCCCTTTGTCATGCGCACGATCAATCAGCTCTTTTAGCTTAGCGTTGCTGCCAAAGTTAGGATCTACGTTGAAATAATCACACGCAAAATAGCCAGTAGCGTCAAGCTTATCATCGCCATTTTGACCCGCACAGGAATCAAATACTGGCGTTAACCACAACGCATTAACGTTCAAGCTAGCAATATAATCCAAGCTATTGATGATGCCTTGCAAATCACCACGATGGTGCGAGTTGCCGTAACCAACACCGTAATCAGCGTTTGAATCTCCATCAACAAAGGATTCCACCATCACTTGATAAATTCGCAAATCACAAGCGGGGTTATTGTCTTGATAACACGCGTAGTCAACACCCGTATCCACAACGCCAACCACCAGTTGCGATCTGTTGGATGCATCCAGTGTGAACTTCCAAACACCTTGCTCTGTAACGGTAAGCTTGATATTGCCATTTCCTGCATTTTCCAATGTCGCGGAACCGCTAGCGATACTAAAGCCACCAAAACCAAGGTTTAGTGTGCTCCAATCTTCAGAAGCAATTTTGAATTCATACACTCCGGGAGTCAGATAACCTTCAAACGTGTAGAGACCATTTTGCTGATAGGATAATGGATTTGAAACTCCCCAACCGTTCATCGAACCACGCACGTACACCGTGGTTGAACCATAAGGTGCAACATCAATTGGTGGCGCATCAATGCTTAAGCCGGCACCCTGCTCGCCCTGCTGCGGCATCACAAACACTGCCGCCGTTAAGGCTGAGACGGTAAAGCGGCCATTGTTAAACTGGCTCGATTTAACACGCACATCTTGTGCTGTGCGTAAAACAGGATGTAATTCAAAGCGCTGCGCATTCGGGATCACGACACTTTGCTCTGCGCTATTGGCGTTGATGGCGACAACGATGGCCTCAACGTTAGGGTCGAGATCCGCACCGGCTGAAACACCATCATTCACCGACATCACTATCATGCCAGGCTGAGCATTTGGCCCCGTATTATGGAAACGAACACGATTTAACACTTCTTGCTCAGAGATGAGCTTGAGCAACGGTGTTTGCGCACGAATCGCCAGCAAGGCTTTGAAGGCATTGTCTGTCCATGCGATATCTTGCGCGGAAGCTACCGTATTGGGGTTGGCTATCACACTTTGAATCGCACTCCAGTTGGCCTGATCTTTATCTGCTCTTGGCAAGCCGACATTCCAGTTGTTGGTCTGCTTGCTAAAGTCAACACGGTTGTACCAATCACCACTGTCGTAACTGTCGCGCGCCATCGATTTTGAGCGAAGTAGTTCTGACCCCATATGGAAAAAAGGAACACCTTGCCCAAGCATTACTGGCGCAAGACCAATGATCTGCATGCGCGCTCTATCCGCTGAGCTGGTTTCTGCTTTTGCTTTATATTGGTTGAAGTCCCACAGGGTTTGATTGTCGTGTTTAGAGACGTAGTTAATCGACTCTTGTGGGTCAAGTGTATAGGCCGCGCCTTGACCACCGTATTGGAAATCACGGCCAAGCAATGTCATGCCGCTGGCGGTTTGCAATGGATAGGCTTGTAAATTGCCAGCCATGCCATAGCGAATTAAGTCCATTTTCGATTTCAGCTCATCACTAAATCGATCACCTGTATTAGCAAAACCCGGTGTGGTTAATAACGCCTCACCGCTATCAAATGGACCACCGCCACGCACACCGTCACGTAAGCGATCGTTATAAGTCCCTATTCCCGTTCCAGCCATTGGCCATTGCGTGGCATTTTCGCCTCTGGCACCGTTGGCGACTTCACCAAAGTTCCAGCCTTCACCATAGAACCAAGTGTCAGGATCAACCGTTTTCGCCGCCTCATAAATCTTGAGCATGCTTGATTTCATCAGGTGTCCCATAAGATCGAAACGGAAACCGTCAATTTTGTAATCTTGCGCCCACATCGTGACACTATCGGCCACCAGTTTCTCGAACATACGGTTTTCTGAAGCGGTATTGTCACAGCAGCTAGAATTTTCAACCGCACCTGTGATGGGGTTCAAGCGGTGGTAATAACCGGGCACGGTTTTATCCAGTACTGATTTGTCATACAAACCTGACGAGTAGGTATGGTTGTAGACCACATCTTGCACGACTCGAAAACCAAGCTGATGCAGTTTTTGCACCATCTGGCGGTACTCTTTCACCCGTGACACACCATCACTTTGCACCGCATAGCTGCCTTCTGGCGCGCTGTAATGGAATGGATCATAACCCCAGTTGAAGCTGTCAAGCGGCCGCACATCCGCAAGTAATGCTTGTGCTTGTGGTGTATTCGGGTCGGTTTTTTCCAACAAAGAAAGTATGGTCGCGCTCATCGACGTGCCATCAGAACAGAGCGACGCTTGCGGGTTAATACCACACAGTTTTGCGACCGTATCATTAAGATCGACCCGCTTTTGCTCATCTTCCGGAATCGACGCTAAATCATAGCTTGGCAGTAAGTGAATGGTGGTTAAACCCGCTTGTTTTAAACTTTTCAGGTGCGCAACACTGTCACGTTCTTCTTCCAAGAAGGCAAGATACTTACCGTTGTATTCCGCTGTTCCTTTGCTATCACTGTTGCTGAAGTCACGAATGTGTACTTCATAAAGAATGTTATCTTCAGGATGAGTCAGTTCAGGAATAATTTGAGTATCCCAATCGTCCGGTTTTGACTCTGCGGCGGTTAAGTCCACCAATTGAGAATAAAGGCTGGATGTGCTGAGCGATTGAGAATACGGGTCGGTCGTCATCATCCATTCAAGTTGCGCCGTTTTAGGATGGTAGGCCTGCACGCGGTAACGATAGAAACTGTTTTTCAGCGAGCGCTCACCTTGATAGTGCCAAACTCCGGTGTTGGAATCTTCAACCATCGGCTGAGAGGAGGTACTGCGAAGGGTTTTATCTTGATCATACAGATACAACTCCACTTGCTGCGCGGTCGGAGCCCATAGCGCAAAATGCGCGCTATCACCGTCTATCCAAGCGCCAAGTTTCGCTTCATCGGCATCATCGCTGCCAGCCGTGTAAAGATTATCGACTATTCCTGGGATCTGTACTTTTGTTGCAACCAGTACTTTGCCTTCAGCATCTCTCGCCACTGTCAGTAGCTGAGTTTTCAACAGCGCTTTAGCTTGTTCATTACTCACATCCAATCTGAAGGCTGTTCGACCCGCTAAATGTGGGAAATGCGCATTATTGGTCACGCCTGACAAGGCTAATGGGTAATGGATGAATTGTTCAGGATGGGCGATATCACCATTGCCTTGTACGCGGCTCCAAAGCTCATAGCTTGCCGCTTCGCTGTGATCGAACCACGCCAGTTGATTTACCGCAAGCCAATGTGCAGCTGCGCCCTCAATGGCAACTTGAATTTGCTCATTCGGAGAATAGTTGAGCGCCGCACTACCGTGGCGCGTATAAAGCGTATTGCCTTTGACAAAATCCAGCACTAAATCATCGCCGCCCAGCGCTTTATCATTGCCACTGTGCACAATAAAGTTCATGCAGTTGCCATGTTCTGCTTTAAGTGGAATGCGATATATCGCTCCATTAATCGGGTCGATTTCTGAGGCTAAGTAAGGATTTCCCCAATCCACGCCATTAAGCGCAGATTCAGAAACAGAATCACAGCTACCGTTGTTCCAAAGGTGTAGTCCCCAGCCGTCATAATTATTGTCATCACGCAGGTAGTAAATAATCGCTTCTTGATAAGTTAGGGTCGGCTCGGTTGTCGAGTTATCCGCCTGTTTCGGTTGTGGATCAATGCTGTCGGGGATGCCATCACCGTCATCGTCGCTTGAGGCAAAATCCCCTAGCCCATCGTTATTGGTATCAAGGCTTTCTAAGCGATCTCGTGGGAATACATCCTGCGCGTTGCTCACGCCGTCACCATCAATATCGTCATCTTCGCTATCGGCAATACCGTCACTATCAAGATCAGCAGGAACGCTTGAAACATCATTGGCGTCCGTTCCTAAACGCGCTTCATCGGCGTTGCTCCACCCATCACCATCAATATCATCATCTTCGACATCCGCAATGCCATCGCCATCGAGATCGGCAGCAAAGCTTAAGGCGTCATAAGGGTCTGTCCCTAATCGCCATTCAGTTTCATCAGGCCAGCCATCGTTGTCATCGTCTAGGTCTGCGTGATCGCCAATGCCATCATTATCGGAGTCAATACTCTCTTGGATGTCGTAAGGAAAGTGGTCAATCAAATCGGCTACGCCATCTCTATCGCTATCAAAGCCAATAACAGGCTCACCATGTTCAAGCATCAGTGTTTTATCGCGAATATCGCTCTTTTCTCGCTGCGCTTTTTTGATCTCATCGCCAAACCGTTTACTGGCTTTTTTCAAGGTATTGGCCAATTCAGGCAAGCTGGAGTCATCGATAGTAGCAGGTAGCAGTTGCGCTAGCGCTTTAGCAGATTGAGCAACCAAGATGTGGTTATCGACATAATCCGCTTTGACATCCAAAGTTGGAATACGCAGCGCCTTTTTCAGCTCAGCCAACGCTTTACTCTCTCGCTTACCATTTTGCATCTGCACGCTGAGGTAAGTCGTAAAAGGGCTGATCACCGGATAATTTGCTGGCGCCATCATTAAATAATTGCGCGCCATTTTGACGGTGGGAATATCTTGGTCAACGGTTTTTCCCTTGATAGCAGAAGCCATCAGATAATAATTTTTTACGTCACCACGCAGCCCCGCCACGTTAATTTTTGCGATACCTTTTTGGTCGGTATACGCTTGAGGTTCGTTTTGTTCAAATTGACGATTGCCGTTCACATCCAGCCGAACTTGGGCATTGGTTAAATACCCATCCATGACTTGAACGTCTAACGAGTCATTACAACCCGCTAGCATACCAATTGAAGCAAACGCTAAAGTCATTCTCGTTAGGTTTGTTTTCATTGTTGTAATCCGTTTTATAACGTTAGTGCTCGTCCTGCTCTCACTGCTGGCAGAAAACCTATAAATCAGTAGACATATGCCTATATCTACCTAAGCTAACGTTATAATTTTGACACCGCCAATTACCTCCCCCTTGCCATTTTGCCCTCAGGGCGTAGAGCCAAGGGAGGAGAAGAAAAACACAGAGTTCACTCACGCTCAGGGTAAATGAGATGAAAGGAAAGCAGAGAGAGCAAGATAAAAACGTGATCGGAAAGACAAAGCGTAGAATGAGGAATCATGAAATGTGAAAGAATATTACATTTTGACCAATCTAATAGAGTTTGATGTTCCTCCCATCTCTCCTTACTCATTGTTCGCTATTCGCGCCGCTGAGCTTAACGTTCAGAATTGTGGTAAAACAAAAAGAGCCTCAAATGAGACTCTCCTTAATTGGTCGCAGACTGACCGCTATACCCAAACAACTCTAAGTGGGAAGAGTATAAAGGTTAAGCAAATACATATTTATCCATCAGGGTGACCATTTTGCCAATTTCGGGTTTGGTCAAGGTATCATCAGCACCCAGTGCTAATGCTTTGGCTCGGTTATCATCACTCATGATCGAGGAGAACATCACTATCGGCGTTGTTTTATAAGTTTCGCTGTCACGCAAGCGCTTCAACAAGTGCATACCATCCATGCGCGGCATTTCTACATCCGTTACTATCGCATTCACTAACTCTGTCACGGGTACGTTTTCGGACTTGGCTACTTTTTCAATTTCCATCAATTTCTCATAGGCTTCACCACCGTCTTTACACGCAATAATGTTGTAGCCTGCAGAGCTTAATGTGTCTTGTATTAAGCTTCGGATAAACGCCGAATCATCCACCACCATGATGGTTTTCGCATTACGTTTGCTGATCATTTTTTGGTTGAGGTCGACCGATCTGTCCACCGTGACATCGTATTTTTCCATACTCAATTCAGGGTTGATGTCAGCGATGATTTTCTCAAAATCCAAAATCATGATCAGGTTGCCATCTTTGCGCACAACCGCCACGACGCAATCTTGCTCACCCGCTTCTAAAAACTGACTCGGCGATTCAACATCGTTCCAAGAAATACGGTGAATACGACTAATGCTGTCAATCAAAAAGCCATTGGTCATGCGGTTAAAATCCGTCACGATAACAAACTTTCGATCAAGGCTTGGATTAGTAGGCACACCAAGCCAACCGGCAAGATCAACTAACGGAGTCAGTACATCACGTGACGAAAATACACCGATCATATGCGGCTGAGCATTGGGATAATCGGTGGTATCAGGAACTTGTATCACTTCCCTAACTTTCGCAACGTTAATGCCGTAATAGCAGGTTTTCGTGCGTCCATCTGGCAGTACCTTTTCTAAATGGAACTCAATAATCTCAAGTTCGTTGGTACCACTCTCTGTCAAAATTGTACTACTTGGGTTGCTCATACTGGTCACTAATCTTAAGAATGGTTATTGGTATTTGTTTAATATGGCTTGATATCGATTAACACCGTCTTCATTAACCGTGTTCTTTACTTTATCAATACCCATTTGTAAATCGTCTAATAGTGTTTGGTCTATATTTTTATTAAAAGCATAGTAAAGTAATCCCTGCTTTAACACATAAAGTGTTTCAAATTGATCGGGGGCATATCCTGCTTGCTTTATCCACCAATGAGCTGACCGCTCATCGTATGCAATCAAATCAATACGCTTTTTCACTAATTGTTCTGCCAGCATAGTAACATCTGTTGCTTCTTGCATTGAGTCTCTCGGAACACCATATTGCAACAGCATTTGTTCGCCGACGTCATCTTTTATCACCCCGATTTTATAGGAGGTAATTTCTAAAGGATCCCCAAGTTTGATATTACTGCCTTTACGTGCAATTACCGAAACTTTGATGTCATCAATTGGGCCTACCCAATGAAATAATTCCTCTCTGTGTGACGTCCTTGTTGTCGAGAAAAGTACTCCGTCTTTTTTCAAGATGGCGGAGCGGTAAGAACGAGCCCACGGTTGCAATACGATCTGGCTCAATAATACGTCATGTCCTGAGAATTTAGCGGCTTCTTGAAGTAAATCAACCGAAATTCCAGTGATTTTGCCCTGATTCATAAAATTAAAAGGGGGATAGGCCTCTGTATAATACGTTAGTGTTTCAAGACTAGCGGGATAAGCAGGTGATGATGCCAACACACTGATTAGCCACATAGGTAGAATAGTACGCAGATATTTGATTACGTTCATCCTCTCTCCTACATGATGTTATCTGCCTTTTGTCCTTAAACTTTAGATGGGGTTTGAAACGCCGTCTAGTTGATCGCAAGCATTCATCATCAACAATACGAACGACGTGATTAAATAGCATTAAATTTCATGCGGTTAACCCGTTAAATCTCTCGGCCTAACGTACAACTTTTTTATAGCAACGCTCCGGGCGACCAACCGTGCCGTAATTTAAGTCGGCGGTTAGCTCACCACTGCTGATTAAATATTCCAGATAACGCCTTGCCGTGGTTCGACTTGCGCCAATTTTTTCTCCCGCTTCGTCCGCGGTCAAACTGCATGGTGTGTTAAAAAGATGACGTATTTTGTCTAGCGTAACCCCATCAATTCCTTTAGGAAGACGCAGATGAGTGGGAAGCTCACTGGTATTGGCTGTCAACATTTTATCAACTACGTTTTGGTCAACATCAGCCACGGAACCCAGCTCTAATTGTTGGGTTTGGTATTTCTTCAATGCCGATTCAAGACGGGGAAACATGACTGGCTTGAGCAAGTAATCAACTACGCCACCACGCATTGCCTGTTGTAGCGTCTCAACATCGCGCGCTGCAGTAATCAAAATTACATCACAGCCTTGGTTGTTGCCTCGAACTTTCTGTAAGAGATCGAGCCCCGTACCATCCGGTAGATAAACATCCAGCAATACTAAATCGGGTTTGAGGATATCTAACTGCAATTGGGCATCGGCGTGAGTCGTTGCAATGCCAATGACTTCAAATCCCTCAATTTGTGTCAGGTAACGATGATGTAATTGCGCAATCGCGATATCATCTTCAATGATCATGACACGGGTATTCATACTTGTTCTTCCTTAGGCAGATAAACAGTAACTCTTGTTCCAACATCTTGATTACTTTTCATTTCTAGCTGCCCTTGATAGCGATCAGCTAACTGTTTTACCAGGTGTAAACCCACACCTCGGTTATGTTTTGCTTTGCTAGAGACTCCCTTTTGCCATAATTGCTGTGGCGACATTTGTTCGGGTAAACCACACCCTTTATCATCCACTTCAAGAATAATTTCGGCACCATAATCGCTGAGTGACACTTCAATGATGCGTCGTTCTTGTGTCACCCGTTTTTCATTGCGGATCATCGTGAGTGTCGCATCAAATGCATTGTCAATCAGGTTACCCAAGATAGTGACGATATCTTCGGCATTGATACGCTGCGGCAAAGGTTCTAGACGCGATCCCTCTTCAACGACTAACTCCAAACCAAGTTCACGAGCCCGCTCAGTTTTACCCAGCAGCATTCCGGCAATGAGTGGATCTCTAACTGTCTCGCGTAGAAATTCAATGAGCGATTGGTAATGAGCCGTTTCTTGGCCGATTAAATGCTGAACCGCTTCCAGCTCTCCCATCTGTACAAGCCCACTAATGGTGTTGAGTTTGTTGCGATGTTCATGAGTTTGAGAGCGCAGCATTTCCGCATACTCTTTGGTTTGAGAAAGTTGCTCGGTTAATTCGTTGATTTCATCTCGGAGGCGGAAACTGGACACCGCCCCAACCACTTTACCGTCAACAATAATCGGACTTCGATTGGCGATCAGACGCTGCTGATTGAGGTACAGCTCGATGTCGTGATCAGGCGTGCCACTTTCAATAACACTCATGAGATCACTTTCAGGCAGAAAAAGAGAAAGTGGTTGATTCAGCGCTTTCTCTCGGTTAATCGCCAAAATCTCACACGCACTTTTATTAATGGAACGAAGAATACCCGCCTCATCAATACTTAAAATTCCTTCTTTTAAGGTACTCATGGTGACATCGAGTTCGACATACAATCGGCCAATCTCTTCTGGTTCAAAACCGAGTATCGCTTTCTGAAAACGGCGTGAGGCGTAGCTGGAAAGTACAGCATTCGCCAGCACTACCAGCAGTGCCATCCCAATTAAGTAGATAAGAAAAGGTTCAATTTTATCTTGTAGTCGTTCTATTAAGTAACCAACTGACACCACACCAACGATCTGTCCTTGGGCATTTTTTACCGCCGATTTTCCACGCACGGATTTACCCAATGAACCCTGAGCAAAAGAAACGTATGACTCACCATGTAGCAAAGCTTGATCGTTATCTCCCCCTTTCATGGGAAGACCAATTCGTTCATCAACAGGATGGACTAAGCGGATCCCATTTTGATCGCCGATAACAATGAAGGTTGCACCGATTAATTTTGTTAACTCTCGATAACGCTGTTGGTGATCCGCCCCACTACCAGATTCAAGCATATCGACCACTGATGGAGTTTGTGCAAGAAATGAAGCAACCCCTAAGGCCTTTAAGCCCATCTCTTCTTCTTGAGAATGTTTGATGTACACAAAACCAGCAGCAACTAACAGCAGTAATTCAATCAACCCTGAAAGGGTCATTATGATCAGCATACGCTTACGAAAACTGATACTACTCCACACCATAAATCCCTCTTTAACTCTGCATACAAGCTAACACTTATTTAACATTTGAGCGAAGAGAGAAACGAATAACTGTGAACAATACTACGCATTCCACGCACCATTTTGGTTCGTTTTATTGCAATCTATTTCGAAGACTTGCCAAGCAGAATATGCACAAGGTTTTATAAAAAATTATAATGGTTATTTCGTGATCTATATCACACCTATTTTAGAAAAATTTTAT
>NZ_CAWNMS010000081.1:0-12041 GCF_963875605.1 Vibrio sp. V04_P4A5T148 | reverse complement strand
AGAAAATAGCAATCAAATTGTCAGATACACCATAGAAGAAGATATATATCCACTCTCTTATTGTGATGAGGGTGATAATCAGGTGAAGGGATATGTCCATGATTTACTCAAGCTCATTGAGTCAAAAAGCTTTCTTAAATTTCAGTATGTGCCGGCCAATGGTAGAGATATTAGACAAATGCTTATCGATAATGAAGTCGATTTATTGCCTTCATTAAATGTCGATGACATCGATAATCGTGATTTTATAGCGACCCCACCTTACACTAATTTACAATTTGGTTATGTGGTCACTAAAAAGCCTTTTCAACAGAAAAAATTAGCGATATTAGATCGTACTGGTTACTTGTATAGCCACTTAAAAATCTATGAAGATAATAAAAAAGTTAAAGTTTATAGAGATCTTAAAAAGGTTATTCTAGATTTAAAATCAGGTAAGATAACTCATGCCTTAATGAATCAAGATATTATAAATCAGCAAATGGCATACCTTGGTGATAAGTTTTTGATACTTCCAGAAATAGATAATGAAGGTTACTCTATTAATATCGGTATGGTCTTTCGAAAGGATGAGTCGATATTGTTTGAAATGCTCAGCCGATCTTTAACTATGGTAACTGAGTCTGAGATTAATGCACTAAAATCACTCCATAAGAAAGTGAATGTGAATTATGGTTATGATAAGCAGCAAGTTACAATCTATTCTTTGATTGCAATGTGTATTTTTTTGTTTTTATTATTATTTGGGATAATTATATTTTACAAGTTAAAAAGTTCCTTAAAATACAGTCAAATCAGTTCAAAACTTTCAGAAGTTCAAGTGCAATGGCTGACAGATTTGCTTGATAAAATACCCAGCATGATCTTCATTTCAGATGTGAATGGGAAAGTAGTGTTATCTAACCGTTCATATAAGCAATGTAGCAAGGCTTCTCTAATTAGTGATGATGTGAATTGCCTCATATGTACTGGCATCGGATCTGTCGATCTGTCGAATAAACACTATCAGATTGATGAGAAATATTATGTCATTAATCATGAATCGATTGCGCATCCCAAGAGTGGGGATACTCATTACTTGACCGTTTGCAGTGATATCACAGAACTCAAGCTATCAGAATTGGCATTACGTGATTCTAATAATAAGGCACTAGAAGCTGTAGATGCGAGGAATCATTTTTTAGCTGTAATGAGTCATGAGCTTAGAACGCCAATTGCGGCCATGCTAGGGTTGATGGAGATTTTATCAACTCGAATTAAAAACGATGAGAGCAGTTTGTTATTGACGAATGCAATTCGTTCTGCCGAGAGAATTAAGCACCATGTCCATGAGATTTTAGATTTTTCAAAAATGGAAGCTCAGCAATTACAATTAGATATACGCCAGCATAATATTTTAGAAGAGTTATGTCCCACCATTAGAAGCTTTGAAGCGAGTGCTAAGTTGAAAGGCGTTGAGTTCGTTGTTGATTGGGTGCCGACAGCTATTATTTACGCAAAGTTTGATGCATTACGCTTAAATCAGGTTCTTACCAATGTATTAGCCAATGCTGTTAAATTCACTACGGCAGGTACGGTTTCCATCCATGTTGAATTGACGGAAGAACAGATAGTCTTTGCCGTAAAAGATACGGGGTGCGGAATGAATGAAGCGCACTTGGATTCGTTATTTAAGCCATTCATGCAAGCGGATAAAACCATTACTCGCCAATATGGCGGTACTGGGCTTGGTATGTCAATAGTATCGAATTTAGTCAATCTAATGGATGGTCATATTACGGTTTCCAGTACGCTGAATGAGGGGACTCAAGTAACGATAGTGCTTCCCATTTGTGGTGAGCCGCTGTCTGAACCGTTGAGTCAACGTAACTACCGTTGCACTAACGAACGCATTATCGAGTGGCTGAAGTGTTGGCAGGTTTCGGTAAGTCAAGGTGGTGTATCCTTGGTCGATTTTGACGCGATAATGACCAAAAAACATCTCTATCCTGACCTGCTTATTGATAAGATAAAAGATAGTGAGCAAGTGCTGGTTCAACCGAAAAAAATGAAACTTTGCGGGCATGTTTTGGTGGTTGATGATGACGCTATTAACCGTTTGTTATTAAAAAAACAGCTGCATGAACTTGGTGTACAAGCAACCATCGTTGGTGATGGAGAAGAGGCATGCCATCTTTTACAAAGCGAAGACAGCCAGTTTGATTTACTACTAACGGACTGCCATATGCCTAAAATGGATGGTTTCGCTTTAGCAAGATTTGTTAAAAATCATATTCCGCAAGAGAGATATAAGGTGGTTATCGGTTGTACGGCGGAAGATTCACGGTTGATCGCAGAGAAGGCTTACCAGTCTGGTATGGAACACGTGCTGTATAAGCCCTACTCGTTGGCGTCGCTGTATACTATGTTGAGTGGTTATCTTTCTATGTATCCTTTAGTAAATGCTGACTCAAAAAGCTGGCTTGAGAGCTTTTTACCGGGTGAAAAAAGTGAAATTGCTTCTGTTGTGGCAGAATCTTTAGCGGCCGAGGTCGATAGACTCGAAAAGCATGATTCTGATAACAAAATGATAGCCCATCGTGTTAAAGGCTCTGCCGGAGCGCTTCAACTGGATTATCTCGCGAATCTTGCGGTTAGCTTGGAGCGCGAATTAGAACCACAAGCTGTTGTATCTGCAAAACAACGACTGATAATGGAAATGAAAATCGTGATTACACAAGCACAAGAATGGTTAGATAAACAGCAACGAGTAGATGACGAATGAACATTTTGATTGTCGAAGATGATCGAATTCAAGCCACGAGTTTGAAACTGAAACTCAGACAGCTTGGGTTGAATAACGTCGATATTGCAGCAAATGGACACCAAGCGTTGGCTTTATGCTTGCGCAAAGAGATATCGCTGGTTTTTTGTGATATTCATATGCCGGAAATGGACGGAGTTACGCTTTTGTCGATGCTTGGGGATAAACATCCTTCACTCGGAATTATTATATTGAGTGCTGTTGACGATGCCGTGTTAGACCTTACTTATAACATGTGCTGTTTAGCGAGCTTTAATTTTGTCGATGTTTTACGAAAACCCTATTCTATTGAGCAACTTGAAACCGTGATTCATGCGTTTCATGTGAAGTGTGAACAACAGGCCGCAAGCATTACGCCTATCTCATTAGGGTACAAAGAGATAGAAACAGCATTCAGTGAAGATTGGTTATTCAATTACTATCAACCTCAGTTTGATTTTAAAACGGGTGCCATGGTTGGAGTCGAGGCACTTGTCCGACTCGATCACCCAGTTCATGGTGTATTAAGCCCTGCGCATTTTCTGCCTCTTATTGAAGAGCTGAATTTGATGGATAAGCTGTTTTTAATTGTTTTGGATAAAGCATTATCGGCTTTAGGCAGTTTGTCAGCCGATCTCCAGTTATCAATCAATATCTCCCAGAGTAATTTACAACAGCTGATCTGTGACCCTATTCTTACTCTCTGTCACAAATACGCGTTTCCCACTGATAAACTCACGCTCGAGCTGACGGAAGATCATGTCTATAACGGTACGACAGCATCACTGGCTAATCTTGCGCGTTTAAGAATGCATGGTGTTGGTTTATCCATTGATGATTTTGGCACAGGCTACGCCTCTCTAAGTCAGCTCTCGAAATTACCCTTTACAGAACTTAAAGTAGATCAAAGCTTTGTCCGCGATCTCTCCACCAATTATAAAAACCAGCAACTCACCAACATGTGCTTATTGCTAGCGCAATCCTTAGGCTTGCATTGTGTTGTCGAAGGTGTGGAGGACGAAGATACTTGGCAATATTTACGTCATTTAGGCGTGGATACTTGTCAAGGTTATTATTCGGCGATGCCGATGCCGATTGGCGATCTCGCTGAACTGTATAGCAAAAATATCAGCAAGCAGCTAAGCCACCAAAGTATCGAAGATGGTGTGTATTGCTTATTAGTTGGAGAAAATTCGACTAGCGCTAATGCCCTAAGAAAAATGTTGATGAGAGAAAAGCGCGTTACGCAGGTGGTCGTTGCCAGTGATCTCGCTTGCGCTGTAAAGAGATTGCGTGATTTACCTTTTAATTTAGTGGTTGTGGATAGCTACTGCAGTAAAGACGCTAGTTTGCAGTTGCATCAGCATATTGAATCGATGAATTTTAAGGGAAGACTTATTTTTCTCAATGAATATCATGAAGCAATATCTGCAGAACTTGCACATGCGCGCCACATTGTGAAATCAGCTGCATTGACTGACACCATTCAGAGCATAATGGGGGAGGTTGGGCGAACAGTTAATTTTCAACCTAGTTTTCGACTCAATGAAAGACTATCCAGCAGAGAGTTGAGTGTGGCAAATTTGTTGATTCAAGGTTTGACCAATAAGCAGATAGCTAATCAACTGGATATTAATCAGAAAACAGTCAGTACTTACAAAGCGAGAATTCAAAGTAAATTGGGCATTCGTTCGGCCATGGAGCTGATTCGTTACATTGAGCTCGATCATCTTAGTGCCAGTTTGAGCATCGCGTAAACTGAATGTCGATTTGCGTAAGCATTAGATTACACTTTTCGGTGAAAGTGTTTATTTATTATTACCAATCAACACGTTGTTAATTTATTGTTAATCGATTTTAGTGACACTCTTCACGGATTTTATTTTCAGATGGCAGGATTATCCCTTTAAGTTAGATCTAACGTAACTAAGATGTTAAAAAAAGGCTGATTTTCCAGTGAAACGTGCTGAAAATGTACTCAACACTAGATGATTTAGCACTATGGTCTGACCAGATAGCGCTTGGTAACTTTAATTCACTGAGTTTGAGTTAATTGTTGGGCTATTTATCTATTCCATTAGGTAAACCATGGAATTATGCATTTTTTTGCTACGATTTTATGGCAAATTACTTCAATGGTTGCTAATGTGTGCCGCTATCCTTAGGAGTTTTTAGATTTTTCTGCTTAGTTTTTGCGCTAAATAAATCTAAAGTTCTAGCGATGCTAGAGAGCTCTCAAGGAAGTCATGGATGCAAAAATAAAAACTTGGAGTTTATGCATGTATAAAAATAAAATCACCCAAGCCCTTCTTCTAGGGGCGGGTATGGCAGTGGCTGCCACTTCTACTTTTTCTATCGCGGCTGATGTTCCAGCCGGCACCAAATTGGCCAAAGTTCAGGAAATCGTTCGTGGTAACGGTACTGAAGTCGCCACACTCGATCCTCACAAATCCCAAGGTGTTCCTGAGTCGCACGTAATTCGTGACTTATTGGAAGGGCTTGTGAACCAAGACGCGGATGGTAAAACCATTCCTGGTGTCGCAGAAAGCTGGGAAACGGCAGACAACAAAACATTCATTTTCCATTTGCGCAAAAATGCAAAATGGTCAAATGGTGATCCTGTCACGGCTGGTGATTTTGTTTTCAGCTTCCAGCGCGCCGTCGACCCTGTAACGGCTTCTCCTTACTCTTGGTATATGGAATATACCAAGATGAAAAATGCCAAAGAGATTATCGCAGGAACGAAAGACAAAAGTGAACTTGGCGTTAAAGCTAAAGATGACCATACACTCGTTGTTGAACTTGAAGATGCTGTGCCTTATTTCGTCATGATGATGGGCCACACAACCGTGAAACCCGTTCATAAAGCAACCGTAGAAAAGTTTGGTGACCAATGGACCAAGCCTGAGCATTTTGTTGGTAACGGTGCCTACGTTGTTGATCAATGGGTTGTCAATGAGCGTTTAGTACTAAAGCGTAACGAGCAATACTGGGACAATGACAAAACAGTCATTAACAAAGTTACCTTCCTGCCTATTGAAAACCAAGTATCAGAAATGAACCGTTTCTTATCAGGTGAAATCGATATCTCTTATGAATTACCCACCGAGCATTTTAAGCGTCTGAAGAAAGAGCATCCAGAATCAGTATCGATTCAGGGTAACTTGTGTACTTATTACTACCTGTTCAATACCAAAAAGGCACCATTTGACGACGTTCGTGTGCGTAAAGCGATTTCTTACGCTATCGACCGTAACATTGTGAGTGATGCGATTTTAGGTCAAGGCCAAAAACCAGCTTATTTCTTAACACCTGAAATTACGGCGGGCTTTAATCCTCAAATGCCAGCATATGGCAAGATGACGCAAAAAGAGCGCGATGCAGAAGCGGTAAAATTGTTGGCTGAAGCGGGCTTTAATAAAGACAACCCTCTGAAATTCAGCCTCCTCTACAATACATCGGAAAACCACAAGAAAATCGCTGTAGCACTGGGTTCTATGTGGAAAAAAACGCTCGGTATTAATGTCGTATTAGAGAACCAAGAGTGGAAAACCTATCTAGATTCTAAAGATCAAGGTAACTTTGAAGTGGCACGTGCTGGTTGGTGTGGTGACTATAATGAAGCGTCTTCATTCCTAACCTTAATGGTGAGCAATAACACCACGGGTGGTTTGCACTACCAAAGCGCTGAATACGATGCAATTATTGATAAAGCGTTAAAATCAACCTCAGAAGAAGAGCGCACTAAGCTATATCTGGATGCAGAAAAACTATTAACCAAAGATATGCCGATTGCCCCTATCTATCAGTATGTTAAATCTCGTTTATTATCTCCTAATGTAGGCGGCTTCCCGATGAATAACGCGGAAGAGAAGATCTACTCAAAAGATCTTTATATCACAGCAAAGTAAGTCCACTTACGCTGATAAAAATATAACGACTTAGACACTGCATGTAGCTATCTTCAGATAGTAATTTACATGCAGCGTCTTTCTAATTTTCATTGTCACAGACTGAAAGAGTGAGTTTATGCTTAAATTCATCGCAAAAAGGATATTAGAAGCGATACCAACCATGTTGGTGTTGATCACGGTATCTTTCTTTCTCATGCGTTTCGCTCCTGGTAACCCATTCTCAAGCGAACGTCCTTTACCACCGGAAGTGATGGCCAACATTGAAGCCAAATATGGCTTAGACAAACCCGTGTCTGAGCAATACTTCACCTACTTGACCAATATTTTGCAAGGTGATTTTGGCCCATCATTCAAATACCAAGATTATACGGTGAATGAATTGATCGCCGTTGCCTTGCCTGTCTCGGCAAAAGTCGGCTTTATCGCTTTTATTTTTACCGTTATCGCGGGTGTTTCCATTGGTACGATTGCCGCACTAAAACACAACACTTGGATTGACTACACCATCATGTCGACGGCAATGATTGGCGTGGTGATGCCGTCGTTTGTTCTCGCCCCAGCTTTAATTTATCTCTTCTCCTTGCATTGGAAAATATTCCCGGCTGGTGGTTGGTTAGATGGAAGTTTCCAATATTTAGTACTGCCAGTGCTGGGTATGTCGATGCTCTATATTGCCACCTTTGCCCGTATCACCCGTGGCTCAATGATAGAAACACTCAACAGTAACTTTATTCGCACGGCACGCGCGAAAGGGTTGAGTTATCCCTATATCGTTGTTAACCATGCTTTGAAGCCAGCTTTACTGCCTGTTGTGTCGTATATGGGGCCTGCGTTTGTCGGTATTATTACGGGGTCTGTGGTGATTGAAACGATTTTCGGTCTACCGGGTATCGGTAAGCTGTTTGTTAACGCTGCATTTAACCGCGATTACTCATTGGTGATGGGTGTAACCATTTTAATTGGTTTCCTATTTATTCTTTTCAACGCCATTGTTGATATTTTGCTTGCGGTCATTGACCCGAAAATTCGCTACTAACAGGGACGTATGGTTATGTTAACGAAAAGAGAAAACCTAGCCGCGGTTGAGAAGTTTTCTGAAAACTTAGAAATAGCTGGCCGCAGCTTATGGCAAGATGCGCGAATTCGCTTTATGCGTAACAGAGCGGCAATGGTCAGTTTGTGTATTTTGACGATGATGACCCTTGCGGTGATCGTACTACCGATGATGGCCCCGTATACCTATGACAATACGGACTGGTATTCAATGCACGTTGGGCCCAATGCGGATCATTGGTTCGGCACCGATAGCCTTGGGCGTGATTTGTATGTGCGTACCTTAGTGGGTGGGCGAATTTCGCTGATGGTTGGCGTAATGGGCGCGTTGGTTGCTGTTCTGATCGGCACACTTTATGGTGCGGCGTCGGGCTTCATTGGCGGTAAAGTAGACCGCATTATGATGCGTATTTTGGAGATTCTATACGCTGTTCCTTTCATGTTCCTTGTTATTGTGTTGGTCACGTTCTTTGGCCGCAATATCGTGCTTATCTTCGTCGCTATCGGTGCAATTGCATGGCTTGATATGGCGCGAATTGTGCGTGGCCAAACCTTGAGCCTACGCAGCAAAGAGTTTATTGAAGCGGCGCATGTGTGTGGCGTCAGCAACTGGAAAATTATTACACGTCATATTGTGCCAAACGTGTTGGGTATTGTAGCGGTCTATTCGACGCTGTTGATCCCAAGTATGATTTTGACAGAGTCATTTTTATCTTTCCTTGGTCTTGGTGTTCAAGAGCCGATGACAAGCTGGGGAGCACTTCTACAAGAAGGTTCACAAACAATGGAAGTCGCTATTTGGCAACTTGCTTTCCCAGCCGCGTTCATGGTGGTCACCCTGTTTTGCTTTAACTATGTCGGTGATGGTCTGCGCGATGCGCTTGATCCTAAAGACCGATAATTAAAAGATTAAGGAAGCAATAATGAGCTTATTAGATGTCAAAGATCTGCGGGTCGAATTTACCACTCAAGATGGTATTGTTACCGCTGTCAACGATTTAACTTTTTCACTGGAGCAAGGCGAAACCCTCGGTATCGTAGGGGAGTCTGGCTCTGGTAAATCGCAAACCGTGTTCGCTATTATGGGCCTACTTGCCAAAAATGGTATTATCACGGGTAGCGCAAAATTTGAAGGGAAAGAGATCCTCAATTTGCCAGAAAAAGCCTTGAATAAAGTGCGCGCTGAACAAATTGCGATGATCTTCCAAGATCCAATGACGTCACTGAATCCCTATATGAAAGTCAGCGAGCAGTTGATGGAAGTGCTGATGCTGCACAAAGGAATGAGCAAGTCGGCCGCGTTTGAAGAGTCGGTACGTATGCTAGAGGCGGTTAAAATCCCCGAAGCGCGTAAGCGAATTACCATGTATCCGCATGAGTTTTCTGGCGGTATGCGTCAACGCGTTATGATTGCAATGGCGTTGTTATGTCGGCCTAAGTTACTGATTGCCGATGAACCCACCACCGCATTGGACGTAACGGTGCAAGCCCAAATTATGGATTTGTTGAATGAACTCAAAAGCGAATTCAATACCGCTATTATCATGATCACCCATGATCTGGGTGTGGTTGCGGGTTCATGTGACAAAGTATTGGTAATGTATGCAGGGCGTACGATGGAATATGGCTCTGTGGATGAGATTTTCTACAACCCGAGTCACCCTTACGCTGAAGGTTTATTAAAAGCCATTCCTCGTTTGGATACGGAAGGTGAAATATTACCAACGATTCCTGGAAACCCACCTAACTTGCTACGATTGCCACCGGGTTGCCCTTATCAAGAGCGCTGCCACCGAGTGACAGAACGCTGTAAACGTGAAGCACCTATTTTATTGCCATTTGCCGATGGTCGCCAACGTGCCTGTTTTTCTGATTGGGAGGCTTGGGTTAAATGAGCGAACAAAAACCATTATTACTGGATGTAAAGAACCTCAAAGTTCACTTCAATATTGCCTCTAAATCCGCGTGGCCGTGGTCTAAACCATCCAACCTAAAAGCCGTAGATGGCGTTAATGTGCGCCTATATGAGGGTGAAACTCTCGGCGTAGTAGGCGAATCAGGTTGCGGAAAGTCTACTTTTGCGCGAGCGATCATTGGTTTAGTCGAAGCCACCGAGGGTGAAGTGGTGTGGCTAGGAAATGATTTGACGAAAATGCATGAGGTTGAGCGTCGCAAAACCCGTAAGCAAATTCAGATGATTTTCCAAGACCCACTGGCGTCATTAAACCCAAGAATGTCGGTTGGCGATATTATTGCAGAGCCACTTCAAACCTTTTATCCAGAACTTTCGAAGCAAGAAGTAAAGGATCGTGTAAAAGAGATGATGACAAAAGTCGGTTTATTGCCGAACGTCATTAACCGCTATCCCCATGAATTCTCTGGTGGTCAGTGTCAACGTATTGGTATTGCCCGTGCGCTCATTTTAAAACCGAAAATGATCATCTGTGATGAGCCAGTTTCTGCTTTGGATGTTTCAATCCAAGCGCAGGTGGTTAACCTGCTCAAAGAGCTGCAAAATGAGCTTGGTTTAAGTTTGGTTTTTATTGCCCATGATTTATCGGTAGTGAAACACATCTCTGATCGTGTACTCGTGATGTATTTAGGTAATGCGGTCGAGCTTGGCACCTCGGAGGCGTTGTTTGCGAATCCATCACACCCTTACACCAAAGCTTTGATGTCGGCTGTGCCAATTCCAGATCCAAAACTGGAGCGTGCTAAGAAAATTCAGATGCTAGAAGGGGATTTACCCTCGCCAATCAACCCGCCTTCTGGATGTGTTTTCCGTACCCGCTGTCCTCAAGCGACGGAAATTTGCGCACAGCAAAAACCGCAGATTAAAGGTAGTGATGAACATGCTGTGTCTTGTTTGCATGTCGAGCTCTAAATTTAGCCTGTGACAGGCTTAAGCGCGACGCATTTCTGGGTCGCGCTTTTTTTATCTGTGCGCTTAGCGGGGTAAATAGCACTGTTCAAAATTTCTGAATAACAAGGACAACTTCCTCCGGTTTTACCATTTTCTATCCTACTTATAATAAAAAAGTCATCGGAATGAGGAGTGGAGATCATGGGAAAATTAGTTGAAGGCGTCTGGCACGATGTTTGGTATGACACCAAAAGCAGCGCTGGGCATTTTGTACGCGAAGACGCAGGATTCAGACACTGGGTCGACAGCCAGCCAGATGCACGATTTCAACCAGAATCGGGCCGTTATCATTTGTATGTCTCTTTGGCATGCCCTTGGGCTCACCGTACATTGATTTTTCGCCAGCTTAAATCACTCACCGAACACATTGATGTTACTGTCGTTTGCCCTGATATGCTGAGTGAAGGTTGGTCTTTTGGTATTCCTGAACCTCTCTTCGGCTATACCAAGCTCCATCAAATCTACACCAAAGCAAAGGTAGATTATTCAGGGCGAGTAACTGTACCTGTGCTGTGGGATAAGAAGACCAATACCATTGTTAGCAATGAATCTTCTGAGATTATTCGCATGTTTAACAGTGCATTTAATGAGTTAACGGGTAACCAGCACGACTACTATCCGCAAGCACTCAGCAAAGCTATCGATGAATGGAATGCGTATATTTACCCTAATATTAATAATGGCGTCTATCGATGTGGCTTTGCGACCACGCAAGAGGCCTATGACGATGCTTATGATGCACTTTTTACGGCGTTAGATAAGGTCAACAACCATCTAGCAACGCATCGTTACTTGGTCGGTAACCAGATCACCGAGGCGGATTGGCGTTTATTCACTACACTTATCCGTTTTGATGCTGTTTACGTCGGGCATTTTAAATGCAATAAACAGCGTATCGCCGATTATGAGAACTTAAGCGGTTACTTAAAAGAGCTTTACCAAATCGACGGTATCAAACAAACGACTGATTTTTACCACATCAAACGCCACTATTATTTCAGCCATATCGGCATTAACCCAACGCAAGTGGTACCTAAGGGGCCGGATCTTGATCTTGATACGCCCCATGAGCGCGGCTTTATTGGGTTATAACGAGGGTGGATGTGTACTATAAAAAAGGCTCTTATGTGATACATAAGAGCCTTTTAATCAGCAAGTTAAGCTAAGAATTTTATTTTGTTTCTTGGCTTGCTTGAATCGCCGTCAACGCGATTGTGTAAACAATGTCGTCAACCAACGCACCGCGAGACAAATCGTTTACTGGTTTACGCATGCCTTGCAGCATTGGACCGATAGAAACAAGGTCTGCTGAGCGTTGTACTGCTTTGTAAGTTGTATTACCTGTGTTTAGGTCAGGGAAGACAAATAC
>NZ_CAWNMS010000080.1:0-120210 GCF_963875605.1 Vibrio sp. V04_P4A5T148 | reverse complement strand
GATTTAACCTGATGCTATACGTTTATTTAAAACATATAGAATGATTGGAGGATTAATTAATTTTATTTCCGAGCAAAACAATGTCAGATTTATGTTAGTTTTTTGTCATTAATTATATTTGTAGTTATTGGTTCCTGATTCTATTTAATTTAATGAGTGTATTGTTTTTAATTTTGGTGGGTAAAGGCTGAGTATTGATTATCATATAGGCAATATTATGCCCGCTCGGGCAATTTGTTGCTCGGTTGGGCAATTTTTTGCCCGCTCGGGCTGTGGGGCTTTATTCTTAAGTAAGCGTAATTGAAGGGAATGATTTTTGCTTACGTGTTTATGGATAAATGGTTAGTCAGTTAAGGAAATATAATGAGTCAGAGTATTGTAGTGGGTAATATGGAAACGGTTCATGATGGATTTCTGCCAACGTCTATCATTGTGTGTTCCGCAAGCGTCAAGTTTGGAAGTTGCGTCAATGTGGATTAATAAAACATATGCCATTTTAGCGCTCTCCTTATTTCCTTCGATGGTGTTACATGCTGAGCAAGAAACGTCTGCAGCAGAAGTGTATGAAGTAGGAAATATGTCTCCAGAAAAAGCGTTTGCTACCGGACGACTGCTTCGAGCGCAATACAAAAATATGGAATCGCGACCATACCTCCAGTACGCGGCAGACAACGACAATTCGGATGCCGCCTTTCTCTACGCGATGGAGCTTTCGAACTACAAAACGACCATTAGAACGCCTCCTGAAGCGCGTGAATATCTGCTTAAAGCCGCAAAATTAGGCAATCGTCGCGCCATGAAACATCTTTATACTGATGCTAAGTGGTTAAGAGATCGCGATGTGCAGTATTGGAAAAGCCAGTATTACGATAGTTTGATTCGTCTAGGACGAGATGATCCTGCACAAGCCACTTACGAGCTTGCCCAGTTTTACAAAGGTATGGATAACGAGATGTATAGCTACTATCTCGATAAAGCGGTCAGTTTTAATCATCCACGAGCATTGATGGATAAAGCAAAGCAAGTTCAAGCGGGTGGAGGTCTGTTTTTAATGCCTGGAGAAAGGGAGACCAAGGTGAGAGAGCTCTATCTCGCGGCTGCGAAGACAAACTATATCCCTGCGATGAGACGCTACATCGGTATTTTAGAGAGCAAAGGCCGTTTTGAAGATGCCTATCAATGGCGACTGATGGCGTTAGAGCAAGGTGATATTACCTCTTTGGCAACGGTAGTTAAGATTCTGCTCGGCGATAGCGCATCCTATCATTTTGTGACTCCCGATCGGATCAAAGCGCAAGCCTATTTAGATTTATATCTCTCTGCTGCTGGTACTGAACGTATGCAGTCGCTCTACTCAATATTGGAATTAGAGGAAGAAAGCCTTGCTGGTAAGATGAGTGAGGAAGAAAAAGCACAAGCTAATGGCATATTTGTTAACTATAAGAATAGTCTGAATTTTTATTATCATGATGTCTTTTGGGATATTAATTAGTTAAATTATACAGTATTAGAAACGGCATATTTTTTTGGGTGAAGATCATGTTTTTGTGATTTTTTATATTTAAAATGCTCCTATATGAATAGAATGTGCCGAGAATTTTAAATCCCCACGAAAAATATCGATAAATCTGATGGGGTAATTTAGGGAAGAATTTAATAGCTAATGCTAATTAATGGGATTTATTGTTTAAATGCTCATTAAAATCTACCAGATAATAAATATTAAGAGACTTGAGTTCTATTAGAACTTAAGTCCAATAGATTTAACTTTAATTTTTACAACGTTATGTAACCCTCGGCCTGAGTAAGTGGTAACTAAGTTTAGCTACGCTCTTGTCCGTAATTTTGACAATGATTGGCATAGGTATTGGAGACGTAATATGTCTAAAGAAGGAAGTGTAGCTCCTAAAGAGCGGATTAATATTAAGTATATTCCAGCAACGGGAGATGCACAGGCTGAAGTTGAGTTACCGCTAAAAACTCTGGTGGTGGGTGATTTTAAAGGCCATACCGAAGAGACCCCACTTGAAGAGAGACAGACCGTTTCAGTGGACAAGAACAACTTTGAAGCGGTTATGCGTGAAAGCGATTTGAAACTGACCACTACAGTGCGCAATAAACTGAGTGGCGATGAAAATGCTGAGCTTCCTGTTGAGCTTAGTTTCAAATCTCTTGCTGACTTCGAACCGGATTCAGTGGCAGCACAAGTTCCAGAATTAAATAAATTGGTTGAGCTACGCCAAGCTCTTGTGGCCTTAAAAGGTCCTTTGGGCAATATTCCCGCGTTTAGAGAGCGTCTACAAGAGCTACTAAATTCGGAAGAATCGCGTGAAAAACTTCTATCTGAGCTAAGCCTAGTGAGCGGCAAAGAAGAAGAGCCCCAAGCATAAGGCTTGATCAACCCAACTTTTTATTTAATCAAATTTAGGAACGAAATTGATGTCTACTACTGAAGCCGTCTTAGAGAGACAAAGTGCCACCCAAGGCAGTTTACTTGATGAAATCATGGCACAAACGCGCATTGCACCGACTGAAGAAGGGTATGATGTTGCGAAGAAAGGGGTTGCTGCGTTTATTGAGAATCTCATCGGTTCGAATCAAACGGAAGAGCCGGTTAACAAATCACTCGTTGATCAAATGCTGGTTGAGCTTGATAAGAAAATCAGTGCTCAAATGGATGAGATTTTGCACGAAGAGCGTTTCCAGCAGATGGAATCGTCATGGCGTGGTTTGAAACTGTTTATTGACCGTACCGATTTTCGTGAAAACAACAAGGTCGATTTGTTGCATGTAACGAAAGGCGAGTTGCTTGAAGACTTTGAATTTGCACCAGAAACGACGCAATCCGGTCTTTATAAGCACGTTTATTCTTCTGGTTATGGCCAATTTGGTGGTGAGCCGACTGGCGCTATCATCGGTAACTTTGCTTTCACGCCATCAACCCCTGACATGAAGCTACTGCAATACATGGGTGCACTTGGTGCGATGGCTCATGCTCCATTCATTTCTAGTGTCGGCCCTGAGTTTTTTGGTATCGATTCTTTTGAAGAGCTACCAAATATCAAGGATCTTAAGTCAACATTTGAAAGCCCTAAATACACTAAATGGCGTTCTCTACGTGAATCAGAAGATGCGCGTTACCTTGGCTTGACTGCGCCTCGTTTCTTATTGCGCGTACCTTATGATCCAACAGAAAACCCAATTAAATCATTTAATTATGTGGAAAGTGTCAGCGCTTCACACGAACACTATCTATGGGGTAACACCGCGTTTGCTTTCGCTACTCGTTTAACCGATAGCTTTGCCAAGTACCGTTGGTGTCCAAACATCATTGGCCCACAAAGTGGCGGTGCGGTTGAAGATCTGCCAGTACACGTGTTTGAATCGATGGGTGCACTGCAAAGTAAGATCCCAACTGAAGTGTTGGTGACTGACCGTAAAGAGTTTGAATTAGCAGAAGAAGGTTTCATTGCTTTAACCATGCGTAAAGGCAGTGATAACGCCGCATTCTTCTCTGCAAACTCGATCCAAAAGCCAAAAATATTCCCTAATACCAAAGAAGGCAAAGAAGCGGAAACCAACTACAAGTTGGGTACGCAACTGCCATATATGATGATCATCAATCGCCTTGCACACTACGTCAAAGTGCTACAGCGTGAGCAAATTGGTGCTTGGAAAGAGCGTCAAGATCTTGAACGTGAGCTTAATGGCTGGATCAAACAGTACGTGGCTGACCAAGAAAATCCACCAGCAGACGTACGTAGCCGTCGTCCTCTTCGTGCTGCAAAAATCGAAGTCATGGATGTTGAAGGTGAACCAGGTTGGTATCAGGTCTCTCTCTCTGTTCGTCCTCACTTTAAGTACATGGGCGCGAACTTTGAATTGTCATTGGTTGGTCGATTAGATCAAGCATAACCATGACTTATATTGCACCTGAAGAGAGTGCATTTGGTGTCGGCTTCTTTGAACGTTTAGAAGCTGGCACCAAGCCTATGTCTTTGACCCAAGGGCCAAATGCGTGGGATGTGCTCCAATCAATCAAACGCAATGTTTCCAATATTTTGAATACTCGCATGGGTGAGGCACAAAGTGCTCCAACGTTAGGTTTAGTGGATTTTAACGATGCAACGTTAGAAACCTTAGACTTATCGCTGCGGATTAAGCTTGCGATACAAAGCTGCTTAGATGTGTATGAGCCCCGTTTACGAAATATTGTGATTCGATCCGAGTCGGACGTGTTTAGCCCTTTGATGCTGCGCTTCCATATTGTGGCCGAAATAAACAGTGATGCGTTACATGAGAAAGTGCAGTTCAACCTGCTACTGGATCAAAACCGAAAGTACCGAGTGTATTAGAAAATTATGGCTCAAGATAAGTACTTCAGAGAAGAGCTTGCTTTCCTTAAAGAACAAGGAAAGCATTTCACTGAAATTCATCCTCAACTCTCTCGCTTTTTACACGGTAAAACGACGGATCCTGATGTCGAACGTTTATTGGAAGGCTTCGCCTTTCTCACCGCTCGCTTGCGCGAAAAAGTTGAAGATGAATTTCCTGAGCTAACGCACTCCATCATCAACATGCTATGGCCAAACTACTTACGTCCTGTGCCAAGCATGAGTATTGTCTCGTTCACACCGGATAAAAGTGTCAGTGATAAGCAGCAAATCGCTCGTGGCACTCAGCTCGATAGCAAGCCTGTTTTCGGCACCAAATGCCACTTTAGAACCTGTCGTGACGTGCAGATTTACCCACTGAAATGTACTGACGTCACTGCGCAACATACTAGAGAAGCGACCATCATCGAAGTGTCGCTTAATATGTTGGGTGAGATAAGCGTCGGTGATGCGCATCTTGATGATCTGCGCTTTTACTTAGGTGGTGATAAATACAGCTCACAAATGCTCTATTTATGGCTCAACCACTACCTCGATAAGATTTCTGTTGAAGTCGCGGGGGTAGAATTTACGCTGCCGCGCAATAGCTTCCAAACGGTCGGATTTGATAGCGAGCAATCGCTTTTGCCCTATCCTTCCAATGTGTATGAAGGTTATCGCGTTTTGCAGGAATACTTGTCGTTTCCTGAAGCATTTCATTTTGTTGACATTACCCGTCTGGCTAGCGTAGTGCCGAAATCAGTGCATGGTGCGTTCAAACTGAAAATCAGTTTTTCGAAAACCCTGCCAGCGGACGTTCGAGTGCGTCAGGATAATTTCCAGTTGTACTGCACCCCTGTCATTAATTTGTTTGAACATGATGCCGATCCTATCGATTTAACGGGCAAGCGTTCAGAGTATCGCATTATTCCCTCTAGTCGTTACCCTTCTCACTATGAAGTGTTCAGCGTTGACGGCGTGTTCGGTTGGCAAGACAAAACTCAAGCCAGCCAACGAATTCGGGGTGAAAAACGTGTCTATTCAGCATTTGAAAGTTTTCAGCATGAAGTGGAGCGGGTTCGAAATCGTGAAGCGCTCTACTACCGCACACGAGTGAGAGACAGTATCCGTGGCGATGGATTTGATAATTTCATCTCTTTCATTCGCGGAGATGAAACGCAATCCATGCATGTCGATGAAGCCATCTCGCTCAAACTCACCTGCACCAATCGCTTATTAACGCTCGAACTCGGTGTCGGTGACATTTGTGAGCCGACAGACAGCTCGCCCCCCTTTGCCACTTTCAGCAATATTAC
Source organism: Vibrio sp. V04_P4A5T148 (assembly GCF_963875605.1). NCBI lineage: Bacteria > Pseudomonadati > Pseudomonadota > Gammaproteobacteria > Vibrionales > Vibrionaceae > Vibrio > Vibrio sp. V04_P4A5T148. The sequence continues at coordinate 114,521 of NZ_CAWNMS010000080.1, read as the reverse complement.
CGTGCCTTCACAATCTCTGCGCCCAGTACTGGATGGCAGTCTATTGTGGGTATTGATTTCTAACTTATCGCTGAATTATTTATCGCTGCTGTCCAAAGATGCCTTAAGCAGTGTGTTGCGAGCTTACGATTTCAGAGCCTTGGTGGATCGCCAAGCGGAACGTGTTGCGCGTTTGCGTCTTGAAGGGATCCAAAAAATTGAGTCGCAACCCGTGGATAAAATATTGCGCGGTTTGCCAGTGCGAGGGCTGCAATCGACGATTCATATTGATCAAAACTGTTTTGGTTCAGAAGGGGAGCTTTACCTCTTTGGCACCGTGCTTAGCCACTTTTTTGCCCTATATGCCAGCATCAATTCGTTTCATGAGCTGATCGTTATTAACGCGTCCAATCAAGAGAAGTACACATGGGGAACACAGACAGGAATGCAGCCATTGATCTAGAGATGGCTGCGGCGGCTGTGCCGGAGCCTCTACTGGGTTTACCAAGCGATGTACGAACGTACAACTTCTACCAGTTGGTGGAACTGCTGCAAAAACTTAATGCGTTTAATCCTGAATCAGAAGATTGGGAGCGGACATGCCAGTTGGTATTCAGTGCCAACCCCAGTTTAGGCTTTGCACCAGCAGACGTAACGGATTTACGTGAGTTCGCAGATGAGCGCCTGATCTTACAAACCAATTTTTTTGGATTAACTGGGGCACAGTCACCGTTGCCTGGTTTTATTTTGCAGCAATTGGTCGAAGAAGATCCCGGTGGTTTCAAGCGGCCCTTTTTAGATTTTTTCAATAACCGGTTGATTAACCTTGTGTATCGCGTATGGCGAAAGTATCGCTATTACGTCCGTTTTCAAGCGGGTGCGCAGGATCAATTTTCATCACAGCTGTTCGCTTTAGTCGGTTTGGGTGATGCGGACTTGCGCGGCGAAACACCGATAAATTGGTGCAAGATGCTGGCTTATGCGGGCACTTTGGCTGGCCGAAGTCGTTCACCGCAAGTGGTGTCTGGCATCATCGCGCACTGCTTTGATCTACAAGAAGTCAGTATTCGCCAGTGGGTTCGACGTAAAGTCCGGATAGAGCCTTATCAGCAGTTTTGCTTAGGTAAGCAGAATGGTGAGCTTGGGATCAACAGCATGTTGGGTGAGTCAGTTATGGACTGTAACGGTAAGTTTGTTATCTGTATCAAAAACTTAACTCGAGAACGATTTGCCGATTTTTTGCCATCAGGCAAAGAACATCAACCGCTGTGTAAGTTGGTGGAGTTTATTTTACGAGAGCAGATGGCTTACGACCTTGAGCTGACCATGCACGAGAGCGAGGCTCCGGTGATGAGTTTATGCCATGACAGTGGTGTAGCTTTGGGTTGGTCATCATTTTTAGGGCGCGATTTGGCGGACAAAAGCGTGCTTATACAAGTAAGGCAATAGCGATATGCAGAAGAAGCAAACGCTTTCAATGGTAGTGACGAATGTGCAACTACTGGAATCAGGATTATCCGCACAAGCGATGTTTAATGTGCAAGGCGGTGTGATTGGCTCTGCAAGTGATGCGCATTGGCAGCTTCGTGACGGTAAAGGGAAAATTCAAAATCATCACTGTGCAATCCGTGTGATTGATGGTGCGTTTTGCATTCAAGATCTGGTTGGTAATACCTATGTTAATGGTTCCCATAAGCCGTTAGGGCAAGGTGCTTCGGCTAAGTTGGAGCATAAAGATGAGGTGGCCATTGGACCTTACCAAATTCGTGTCATTTTTGGTCAAGTGGGTGAAGATGATTCTCTGATTAATGGCTCTTTGGATCAGCTGTTTGCTAAAGAGGGGCTCGATCTACTCAAAGATGGTCCATTGGATGATATCAGCCGCGACGAGGATGAACCAGAGCCGAGTTCAATGGACCCTATCGCCGCTTTAGATGATTTATTGCAAGGCATTAAACAAGAAGAGTCGTTGCTTGAAGAGACGGAAAAACCACTCGCACAAGCACAACATTCATTAGTGCCAGAATACGATAGCCAGCAGTCGCAACTGCAGTTTACGCCTCAAGCTGACAGCGAGTATGAGATGACGTCATCGATTCGATTAAAGAAAATTCTCGGTTTTGGCAAAACCTCCACCGATTTACCACCTATTCCGGCTGTTGAGCACCATGAGACTGCGCAACCACCGACTCATTTGAACATTAATAACAGTATTTACAACGTACCTGAGGGCTTAGCGATGGACGATAAAGTATTAGATCTACTTGAGGAAGAAGTGGCGAGAAGCTATCACCCTCACTCCGAGCAACACAACAGCTCGTCAAACAATGCATCACACTTATTGACCGGCCCCATGCTCACCGGGCTAGGTGTTGACGTTGGCAATAGCCACGATATGGCGAAAATGCACATGCTTTCAGAAGAGCTTGGGCAATCGTTGCAAGCGTGTGTGCAAGGTTTGCTTGAGCTTCACCAGCAAGTGAGTGAAGGGCGTTTTGGTATGATGAATCGTAACTTGCAACCGATTGAAGATAACCCACTTCGCTTGGGGCTATCATACGAAGAAACCATTCGTACTCTGTATGATGCTGATAAAAGTGTGGTGCACTTGTCTGCCCCAGCGGCGATTGCCGAAAGCCTAAAAAATGTGCGCGATCATAACGAAGCAATGCAGCACGCCACTAGCGAAGCCCTAAATCAGATTCTTAATGCCTTTTCTCCTCAAGTGCTACTGCGCCGTTTCCAACATTACAAGCGCAATAGTGATGCACAGAACCACTCTTCAGATGCTTGGGCGTGGGAGATGTATTGCCACTACTACCAAGAGCTCACTTCTAATCGCCAAAAAGGATTTGAGAAACTGTTTTGGGAAATTTTCGAGCAGTCTTACGACAAGAAAATTCGTGAAAAACAGCTGGAGCTATAACGGTGAACAAGCGGTCTTTTGTCCTGCTGATGCTACTGACGGTATTAACCGCCTGTAGCTCATCAGAAAAGTATGAGCCAGCCACACAGCCGACCAAGGTAACGTTCAGTCTCGTTAGTGATGAAGGTACTAACCCTAATATTTGGGGTGAAGCGTCGCCGATAGAGGTTCAAGTGTTTGAGCTCAAAGATGATTCGATGTTTATGTCTGCCGATTATGACCAAGTAAAAGCAGACTACAAAAAAGCGTTACGCAGCAATTTTATCGCCAATTACGATTATGTAATGACACCAGGCCAGTTTAAGTTTGTGAACGCGTTCGAGATTGATGAAGGCACGAACTACATTGGGGTCATGGCGCATTTTGCTGAACCTGAGCTGAGTGAATGGAAAAAGGCCGTCAAAGTGCTTAACAAAGGTAGGGAATATCATCTTTTGATGTATTTCAAAGACTACGATGTAAAACTGGAAAGGGTGGAATAACAAGATGTTTGCGCGTAATCGTGTCATTTGGAATGAAGGTCTATTCATTAAACCGCAGCATTTCCAGCAGCAGCAACGCTATTTTGAATATCATATTGATGAACGCATCTCATCAGTCAGTGGCTACCTTTACGGAGTATCAGAGTTATCACTTAACCCTGAATATCTCTCTTTTGGTCGTATCGCGATCGAACGTGCGGTCGGCATTATGCCTGATGGAACCGTTTTCCGTATTCCTCAGGAAGATGTGTTGCCAGATGCGCTCGAGATTGCCGATGCTTCGCTTGCAAACCAGTTGGTCTATTTAGCGGTGCCACTTCGCAGTGAATCGTTAATGGAGATTAACTGGCCTGAAGAGCGTGGAACCGGGCGTTATTTAAGCAATCGTCTAGAAGTGCGTGATGTGCATACCGTGCGCGGTGACACCACGACGCTAGATGTCTCACCTGTTCGTGTGCAGTTGATGCTTGAAAAAGAAGACAGAAGCTCTTATGCCTCAATTGCGATCGCTCGTATTTTAGAAAAACGTCCTGATGGCAGTGTCGTGCTCGATCCGGATTTTATTCCGTGCCATCTTAATGTTGCGAGCAATGCGGCTTTGCACCGTTTTATTAACGAAATCTCTGGGTTAATGCGCGAACGTGCCAAAAACATTGCTCAACGTATCAGCTCTCCCTCTCAAGGCGGGGTCGCGGATGTGTCTGATTTTATGCTGTTGCAAGCCCTGAATCGCTTACAACCCCAGATGCAACACTTGGCAGAGCTACGCAGTTTGCACCCGGAACGTTTATTTGAGTGCCTGTCATGCGTATGTGGAGAATTGGCTACATTTACCGATGAAAGTCGTTTGCCACCGAGCATTCCGAGCTACAACCATGAAATGCCGACCCACTCTTTTGGGCCGCTGATCCGCAACTTAAGACAGAGCCTAAGTATCGTGCTTGAGCCTAGAGCGGTCTCGATTCAGTTGGATAAACGTAAGTACGGCCTGATGGTTGCCCCAATCCACGACCCTCAACTGGTTGAAAGCGCAGAATTCATCATCGCGGTGAAAGCACGCATGCCATTAGATGAACTGCGTCGTCTCTTTACTCAGCAGACCAAAGTATCGTCAGTGGAGAAAATCCGCGAGCTCATTTCACTGCAATTACCGGGCATTCCAATTACACCGTTACCAGTGGCACCAAGGCAGTTGCCTTACCACGCCGGTTATACCTATTACCAATTGGATAAAACCAGCTCAGCATGGTCGATGTTAGGTCGCTCAAGTGGTTTTGCTTTCCATGTCGCGGGTGCGTTTGAAGATCTTGACCTGCAATTCTGGGCGATTAGGAGCTGATGATGGCCATTGATAAAAAAAACACCCAATACAGCGGTCTGCTTTTTGACAGCGTCGAGCAGATCAACCACGACCAAGATTACTGGTTTCAACTGCGTGGTGATAACCCTAATGTTTTGATTGATGCTGCTACCCCTCTGTTTGGTTTGTCGCTGCGGGTACGCAGCTTGTCAGAGTGCGACAACATTGAGCAGATCTACAAACAGACGGTAGAAGAGATTAAAGCGATTGAAATCGAGCTTGCCGAGCAAGGGTTTGAGCATGCGATTTTGATGGCTTATCGCTACATTCTGTGTGCGTTTTTGGATGAAGCCGTCATGGGAACTGAGTGGGGTGCATCCAGTGTGTGGGCTGAACATTCTATGCTGTCTCGTTTCCACAGTGAGACTTGGGGCGGCGAAAAAGTGTTTACCATCTTAAGTCGCTTGGAAGGTGAACCTAAACGTTATCGCGCGTTGCTAGAGTTTATCTATCAATGCCTAGTGTTAGGTTTTGAAGGTAAATACCGTGTGATGGAAAGCGGCCACAACGAGCGTGAAAAGGTGATCAGTCGTTTACATGACACCGTCAGTTCGTTGGATGAAAACGAGCCGAAGGAACTGACCTCCGCCACGGACCATGTGGTGAAATCAAAATATAAGTTAAGCAGGCAGTTACCGGTTTGGTCAGTACTGCTTGGTTTTGTCATTATTTGGGTCGGTGTGTTTTTAGGCTATTCCTATTTACTGCACAGCCAATCGGCAGACGTATTAAACCAATTGAACCAAATACTCTAATTATAAAAGGCTAGGTGATTGTAGTGATCCGTATTGAATTACCCACATTAATTTCAAAACTCAATGAACAGAGTAAGCTAGCCCTAGAGCAAGCCGCTTCATTATGTATTGAACGTCAGCACCCAGAAGTGACCTATGAGCATTTCCTGCATGTGCTGTTAGAGAACCCACTTTCGGATGTGCGTGTGATAGCTAAGCACGCTAACTTAGATGTGGAAACCGTAAAACAAGCCATCAGTGCAAGTTACGCTCGTGAGCAAGTGTTAGATACCTATCCAGCATTCTCGCCACTGTTGGTTGAGCTATTGCAGGAAGCTTGGTTGCTTTCTACCACTGAGCTGAATCAGAATCAGCTTCGTTCAGGTGTGGTGTTTTTAGCCGCGTTGATGCGCGCTGATCGTTACCTACCACTTAAACTAATCCGTCTTTTTGAACACATCAACAAAGAGAGCCTAAACAAAGGGTTTGATACGCTGTTGCAAGACTCTTCCGAGTCGGCGGTTGAAAAAAGCAAAGCGGGTTCTCAAGCTCCTGCCGCGCTGGATGCAGCGTCATCTTCGCCACTGCATAAATACTGCACCAATGTCACGGCGCAAGCGCGTAACGGCGAACTGGACCCAGTATTGTGTCGTGAAAACGAACTCAATTTGATGATCGACATCTTGTGTCGTCGTCGTAAAAACAACCCCATCGTTGTGGGAGACGCTGGTGTCGGTAAAAGCGCCATGATTGAAGGGCTTGCATTGCGCGTCGTTGCGGGCAATGTGCCGACACAGCTGCAAAATGTAGAGTTGTGCTCACTCGATCTCGGCTTGTTGCAAGCGGGTGCTTCAGTCAAAGGTGAATTTGAAAAACGTCTTAAAGGCGTGATTGACGCGATCAAAACCTCGCCTAAACCGATCATTTTGTTTATCGATGAAGCGCACACTTTAATTGGTTCTGGCAACCAAGAGGGTGGTAGTGATGCGGCCAACTTGCTCAAGCCGGCTCTTGCGCGAGGCGAGCTCAGTACTGTCGCAGCCACCACATGGAAAGAGTACAAAAAGTATTTTGAAAAAGATCCTGCGCTGACTCGTCGTTTCCAGTTAGTGAAATTAGAAGAGCCGAGCATCAGCCAAGCAGTAGATATTCTACGTGGCTTGAATCGTGTTTACGAAAAAGCCCATAACGTATTGATTACTGATGATGCATTGAAAGCCGCCGCCGAGCTTTCAGCGCGTTACATTTCAGGTAGACAACTGCCGGATAAAGCGATTGATGTGTTGGATACTGCTTGCGCGCGTATTGCAATTAATATCACCACACCGCCGAAGCGCTTAGCGCAACTAGAGACCGCTTGCCATCAACGTCAACTTGAAATTGATATGCTTGAGCGTGCTCAATATTTAGGTCAAGTGGTTGATTCGCATCGCTTGGATGAGCTATGTAGCCAAGAAGTGGCCGATGAAGCTGAAAAAGCGGCCTTGACTCAAAGCTGGCAAGAGCAAAAAGCGATTATTGAGCGCATTATTACCCTACGCGATCAGCTCTTAGATGGCGCTGAGGATCATGGTGAGCAGACCCAAGTTGAGCGCGATGAGTTACTTGTTCAATTGCAGGAGCAATATCGAGCTTTAGAAGAGATCCCTCATAATGATCGCCTCATGCATCCACAAGTCGATGCTCAGCAAATCGCGGAAGTGATTGCGGACTGGACGGGTGTGCCCGTTGACCAAATGAACAGCGATGAGCTGCATAAAATCACCCACCTAACGGCTATTTTAGGTGAGGCAATCAAAGGGCAAGATACTGCGATTGAGCGTGTTCACCGTAACTTATTAACGGCGCGCGCGGATTTGCGCCGTCCGGGGCGTCCAAAAGGTTCCTTCCTACTCGTGGGTCCAAGTGGCGTTGGTAAAACCGAAACGGTAGTCCAACTGGCGCAACAACTTTATGGTGGTAAACAATTTTTAACCACTATCAACATGTCGGAATATCAAGAAAAGCATACTGTTTCACGCCTGATTGGTTCGCCTCCGGGTTATGTTGGTTATGGTGAGGGTGGCATTCTTACCGAAGCGATTCGTAAAATGCCGTACTCTGTGGTGCTGTTAGATGAAGTTGAAAAAGCGCACCCAGAAGTGCTCAATATTTTCTACCAAGCCTTTGATAAAGGTGAGCTGGCCGATGGTGAAGGTCGAGTGATCGACTGCCAAAACATCGTTTTCTTCCTCACCTCGAATTTAGGTTACCAAACCATAGTCGATTACGCGCAGCAGCCTCAGTTGCTTGATGAGCAGCTTTACCCAGAACTTGCGGCTTTCTTCAAACCCGCCTTACTGGCTCGTATGGAGATTATTCCGTATCTACCGCTCAGCAAAGAAGTGCTAGAGCAGATTGTGCGTGGCAAGTTAACCCGCCTTGAGCAGCTCTTTAAACAGCGTTATGCCGCTGACGTGGTGATTGAAGATAGCTTGATCGAAGAGATCTTAAGCCGTGCCACGCGCTCTGAAAATGGGGCTCGTATGCTGGAAGCGATCATCGAAGGTCAATTACTACCACCGATTTCATTAGCTTTGTTAAATAAATTGGCTGATAAACAACCAGTGCAACGCATCTATTTAGCGGCGGAAGAGGGTGAGTTTATTGGAGAGGTTGAGTGATCATGAGTCACTGGTTAGCTTACGCAACCGAGCTTGTTGTCGCGAGAAAGCCTAGCCAATTGGCCGCATTGTTTGTAGAAACGCTGCGCCGAGAGCTAAGGCTCGATACTTGCTTGTTACTGGTTCCCAGTTCAGACGGCCGTACCTTAGTGCCACAGGATAACCCGCTGAATTTAAGCTGGTCGGTCACCGATTTTGATTGTCCGTTTGCCCATGTATTGCAATCGGCCAAATCGATGCACTTAACCGCTGATGAATTGGTTTTTTGGCAATCTAATCGCCTGTTTAGTCAACTCACTAGCCGGGTCGGCATGCTAGATAGCGTGGTTGTACACCCGTTACCTAATGGGGATACACAAGTTCAGTCTATTTTGCTGTTGATTGGTGAAACCCATACCTTGGAAGGCCTATTTGAGCAGCCAGATTTTATCAAGTATGTGGATGTGTTTTGCCATCAGTGGTCGTTGCTTAATGAGATGCAACGGGAAGAACAAAATCGACAAAACTTATCGGAATCCTTGTCTGACGTCCAGCGAGACAACGCTCGTCGCTCATTAATTGCGAGCCTCTCTGAAACCTTAATCGGTAACAGTTTGGCGATGAAAAAATTAAGAGAGCAGATCATCAACGCCGCGCCATCACAGCTTTCAGTGATGGTGCAAGGTGAAACAGGGACAGGTAAAGAGTTGGTCGCGCAAGCGGTGCACCAACTCTCGCCCCGTAAACAAGCGCCATTTGTTGCTATTAACTGCGCGGCTATCCCTGAAAACTTATTGGAAAGTGAACTGTTCGGCTACTGCAAAGGGGCGTTTTCCGGCGCGGATAGCGATAAACAAGGGTTGATTGCGCAAGCCGATGGCGGAACCCTGTTTTTGGATGAAATCGGTGATATGCCCTTGAGCCTGCAAGCCAAATTACTGCGGGTGTTGGAATCTCGATCTTTTCGGCCGATTGGCGGTAAAAACGAACAATCTTCTGATTTTCGTTTGGTTTCAGCAACGCATGTCAATCTCCTCGAACAAGTGCGTAATAAATCGTTTCGTCAGGATCTTTATTACCGCTTATTTCAGTACCCGATCACTTTGCCACGCCTTGCGGCAAGGATGGATGACATTGAACGGCTTAGCCAACATTTTGTACGCAGCTTTAATCAGCAGCATGCAACCAACATTCGGGGTGTGCACTATAAAGCGATCGATTGCCTAAAACGTTATGACTTTCCCGGTAATGTGCGTGAACTCAAGCACCTTATTGAATTTGGTTGTGCGCAAACACTGGATGGCACACAGGTGGAGGAGTCCTGCTTTACACAACGTTTAGCATACACTAAAGCCGATCAGCAGCCAGAGACTGAACGACATGGGCATAAGGTCGCTAAAGCTGAGTCAGGTGTCAGTCGAGTGGTGGATGATTTAAAACAAGCGGTGAATGAATTTGAGTCTCGTATTATCCGTGAGCGCCTCCAATATTTTGCTGGTGACAGGGCCAAAGCGGCCCAAAGCCTCGGTATTCCCAAGCGGACCTTGGCCTATAAATGCCAAAAATTGGAGATTAAAACACCATGAATAAACGGTTGTTTAGGCTCACAGTTTGCCTCTCTATGACGTTGTATTTCCCCATGGCAAATGCGGAAAATGACGCTGTAGCACAAGCAGAGCAATGCACTACGATCACATCTCGGTTAGAGCGATTGAGCTGTTTTGACCACCTGTTTAAAACGCCTTCTGACGTGGTGATACCTCAAGCGGCAACGCCCAATGCGCCGCTATCTTGGCAACGCGCCTTTGATAGCATCAGCCAGTATCAAGACGGGGAAGCAAGTCACTTAACCGTTGAGGGCGACGATGATAAAGGGAATGCGTGGATTACTTTGGTTGCGTTAAATCAAAATACAAAGTTTGACGATAACGCTAAACCTGTGCTGCTGATGAGCTGTATCGACAATTTGAGTCGAGTGGAATTGGCGTTTCCTAGCGCGATTGATGACCCTCGCATCCAAGTGTCGATTGCTAATATGCAGGCACAATCTTGGCGTAGTGACGATTTAGGTTTGCTCTTTTCCTCAGGCAGAGGCATGCCAGCGATTGAGATGATGAAAGCGATGGCGCGAGAAAATCGCCTTGTGCTGCGTTCAAACTCTCCTTTTGTTGATGGATTGCAGTTTGATGCGAGCGAGCTTTCGCAATCATTAACGGTACTAAAAACACGCTGTGGTTGGTAAGGAGTTCCAATGGAGTTAACCGATTATCGCCGCTGTATTACTCAGCCTATTCAAGCCGATAACCCTGTGGGTGAGCGCCTGATTGATGATCCACTGTTTGATTTTGTTGAAGATCAAATGATGAAAGTGGGGTCACTCTCCCACGCTAGTGTGCAATGGGATGAAGTCGAACACAGTACGCTCAAACTGCTCAGCGAAAAAAGTAAAGATCTCAAATTATTGATCTACTTGTTGCAGTGTTTGCATAACCAAGTCACACCGCTACGTTTCACCACGTCGCTGCAGCTGCTGAGCGATTTCATGTCCCTTTACTGGGAAGATTGCTTCCCTGCGCCAGGCAAAAGAGGCAGTTTGCCACGTCGCAAATTCTTCAGCCAGATTCTGCAGCGGTTAGCCTTAGTTATCGACAAGTTAGATTTCGCACAATTTGATGGACCAGATCGTGATGAGTTAAACACCGCGATCGACGCGCTACAGCAAGCGACTACTCAAGCCGGACTGATGTCTGAAAGCGTTGAAAGTCTAGTGGCTAAAGTTCAAGCCCAACTGCGCCGTGCAACAGAACGTGAGCAAGCGACTCAACATGTGCAAGAGACTCCGGCGGTTGAACGTAAAACCACCACCCAGAGCGCCATCTCCGTCGACAGTTCAAGTGACAAAGCCACTAAGCAGACCTTACTAAAGGTAGCTGAGTTTTTGTCTGAACAAGAGTTCGGCATTGCCTTGGCAATACGAGTTAGGCGTTTTGCCGTGTGGTCAAGTATTACCTCATTACCTGAGCACGACGTCAGCGGTGAAACACTGTTACGGGCGATGGCGCAAGAACGAATCAAAGAGTATCACGACCAAATGCGTAGCCCAGATTTAGCCTTATGGCGCAAGGTAGAGCAGAGTTTGACCATGGCACCTTACTGGTTTGAAGGGCAAATGATGAGCTATCAAATCGCGCAAAGTTTAGGCCAAAAGGCGTGGAGTGAAGCCATTTTGAGTGAAAGCCAGCAGTTTGTGGCACGTCTACCTGCGCTGCTCGAGTTGAAATTCAAAGGAGGCGAGCCTTTTGTCAATGCGAGCGTAAAAGAGTGGCTACTCAGCCAGCAGCAAAGTAGCGCCCAAGGCCAAGTAGCAGGTGATTGGCAAGACAAACGCAAAGAGGCGTTTAGCTTAGCGAAAGAGGGAGGCATTGCGGTGGCGCTCTCTATGCTCAACGATGGTCTGGTCAGCGCCAGTGAGCCAAGGGATAAATTCTATTGGCGGTTATTATCGGCTGATTTGTTAAATAGCAATAATTTAGATGCGATGGCGAAAGAACAGTACCAAACGTTACATGCTCAGGTTAGCACCATGAGCGTTACCGATTGGGAACCCTCATTAGTTGAGCAATTAGAACAATACACAACGTCAGAGTAAACGAAGGACACAAACCCATGTGGAAATTTATTGTTGGGATCGCAAGAAAGTTAACACCGGGCATTGCCGCGGCGATGCCTATTTTGCTATTTAGCACATTCATTCTATTGAATGTTGCGATTTGGTGGGCAGGCCCTTGGCTAGAGATCGCGGGGAATAAACCACTTGAATCGATAACCGCTCGCGCAGTGGCAAGTAGCTTGTTCACTTTAGGTGCCTTGGCCGTTTGGGGCGTGTGGCAGTGGCGAAAATTGCAAGGTTTTAAAGCCGAGCAAAAGCGTGAAGATCAGCTTCGCCAAGATCCAATTAAAGCCTATGAAGAGCGCCAAGAGGTTGAGCTGAACCAAGTGATGGTCAGCATGAAAGAGAACCTCAATAAACGTAATTATCTCTATGCGTTGCCATGGTATTTAGTGCTCGGTTTGGAAAATGCCGGTAAAACCAGCCTCATCAACCGCTCTGGGCAAAACTTTGTTTTTTCTTCGGTAATGCGAGCCTCGGGTCAAAAAAGTGAAAACCCGTATTCGTTTGATTGGTGGATTGGCGATGAATCGGTATTGATCGATCCAGATGGAGAGCTACTGACACAAGGTAACCACAGCAATGATAACGATGGTGCGATGGAGCGCCGTTTGTGGCTTCATTTTGTTAATTGGTTGGAGAGAACGCGTAGCCGTCGTCCACTCAACGGTATTGTTTTAGCGTTAGACGTTTCTCATTTAGCAACCGCAACTGCAACCGAGCGTAAAGCTTACGCCAATTTATTGCGTGCTCGTTTACGTGAATTGATGGAGACGTTATCCACGCGTCTACCTGTCTATATTGCATTGACGAAATTGGATTTATTACACGGTTTTGAACCTTTCTTTAAACATTACTCGCGCAGTCAGCGTGAAGATGTGCTGGGCTTTACCTTTTCGCTCGACTCTATTGATGACTTGGATAACTGGCTCAACGAGTTTTCAAAAGACTACAGTCAGTTTGTTGAGCGCATTAATGATGTACTGCCGCACGCCGTTTCTGTGCCGATGGATTTGGAAGAGCGCAATGCTATTTATAGCTTCACGCGTCAAATTTCTGGTTTAAAAGAGATCTTATTACAATTTTTCAACGATGCATTGGCCAGTGATCAGTTCTCTACGTCGGCTTTGGTGCGTGGTGCGTATTTCACTTCTGTGTATCAACAGGGCGTACCCACAAACGCATTTGATGATGCCGCTTCACGTCGTTACGGGCTAGATCATGCGATCAACAAAGCGCAGCAAGCCAAAAACTCAACGGTTTATTTCACACAAAAACTGTTTAATAACATTATCTATCCTGAAGCTGGACTTGCCTCGGATAATTTTCGTGTTGCGAAGCAAAAACGGCGCTTGATTGGTTTGTCAGTAGTGGCCGGTTCTATTGCAACTGTGTTATTAGTCGGCACTTGGCATCGTTATTACCTTAGTAACGTGAAGCACTCTGATGCGGTGTTAGCGAAAGTAAACGAGTACAAAAACGAGTTCCCCTCTAATCTTTATTTAGCCTCTCAGCAAGATGTTCTCGTGCCGCTCAATAAAATTCGTGAAGCGACATTGGAGTTTGGCTTCTTCCGTGATAAACCACAGTACATTTCCGATTTTGGTTTGTACCAAGGCCACACGATTGGTCCAATGGTTGAAGCGACCTATTTGAATCTATTGGAAAACCGCTTTTTACCTCTGCTAATGGCTGATGTCGTTGTGCAGCTTAACCAAGCCAAAACAGATGAAGAGAAACTGGCCGTGCTGCGTGTTTATCGCATGATGGTAGATAAAAGCGGCCGCTATAAGGATTATGTACTCGATTATTTCTCCAAATACTGGCAGCAAGAGTTCGCTGGGCAACGCGTGATCCAAGAAGAACTACTGGGGCATTTAGACTACGCCATGTTACACACGGATTTAGCGGGTGATCGCGCGCGCGGTGATCGCAATGCAGAGTCGGTGATGAAGCCTTATGATCAGGTGGTGGCGAAAGTGCAGTCTGATCTTGGTTCTATGCCTAACGATCAACGTGTTTACCGTAATTTGAAGTTGAATGCACAAACGGTTCTTGGCCCCTCGATCAATTTACGCAACTTGATTGGCCCCGTCTTTGATGTGGTTTTTGAAGAGCGAGTGGTCAACAGCAGCTCGCTGTATATTCCGCAAATGCTCACCAAAAAAGGGTTTGAAGATTACTTCATGCCGCAATCAGAATCCGTTTCTGAGCTGGCCTTGATCGACAGTTGGGTACTGGGGCAATCCAAATCGGCTCAATTTAGCGAAGCGGATAAGCATGACCTTCGTAACAAAATCCGCAGCTTGTATGTGGCGGACTACACCAATACCTGGCGTGCGGCTCTTAATGAAATCAGCGTTAAGTATTTTAGCGACATCAATGACGCGGTGTCAGTATTAGAAAACTTTACTGGCAACATTGAACCGATGCAGCGTTTGCTTCGCACTTTAGAAAGCAATACTCAAATGTATGCCAGTGTGCCTAAAGATGAAGCCGCGCAAAAAGAGCTGTTAAAAAATCCAAAATACAAAGTTGCTTCGCAGATTGATGCGCCCTTTGCTGAACTAAACGCTATGCTCAAGCCAGTCGGTGATAAGCCAGCGTACATCAATGAAGTATTAGTGGCGGTGGAAGAGTTACAAAATTACCTCAAATCTATTCAAGAAGCGCCAGATGTTGGTATGGCTGCGCTGGATGCCACCAAAGCACGCGTAAAATTAGTGAACGCTGATCCAATTTACACGGTGAAACGTATTGCATCAGGTTTGCCTAAACCGCTCGATACAATGGTGTCTAAACTGGCGGATGAGAGTTGGTATGTTGTCAAACAAGAAGCGATTAAGCACCTTGAAGTTCGTTGGCATGATGATGTTTACAAAACCTTTGAAGAGAAATTGGCTGGGCGCTATCCATTTAATGAGTCTTCCAACAAAGACAGTTCTCTTTCTGATTTTGAATCATTTTTTGCGCCCAACGGCACATTAGACAACTTCTACAACAACCAGCTAAGAATGTTTGTGGAAGAAAATATTGCGGTCAATGATGACGATAACGCGCAGTCGATTATTCGCAAAGACGTTCTAGAACAGCTCAAGCAGGCGAAGAAAATTCAGCAAGCTTTCTTTAACCGCAAAGGGGTCTTAGACGTTAGTTTCTCGGTTGAACCGTTACGCTTGAGCAACAACAAACGCCGCAGTGTGCTGAATGTTGACGGTCAATATCTCGCTTATAGTCACGGCCCAAGAGACAGTGTCGAGTTGATTTGGCCAAATACGCTGCGTGATTCTGCGATCTCTAAAGTAACGTTAGTGCCGACTAAAAATAATATGTCGCCACGAAGTATTAATATCCAAGGCCCGTGGGCATTTTTCCGCTTGCTTGAACAAGGTGATGTGGTGGGTGCTAGTTCCACGTCGGTTGACTTTAAGTTTGCAGTTGACGGTGGTGAGATGATTTATCGACTCAATTCAGAGGCAGATATTAACCCATTCACCGAGCGGTTATTTAAGTCATTCAAACTCTCGAAAACCCTTTACTAAAATAATAGTGAGGAGCGATTGGTCATCGCTCCTCAACTCACTTAGGACGCTGTAGTCATGTCCAATATTGTATTTATCGACCACGCTCGTTTTCATTTGATAGATGATGCTGCCGCTGTTCGTCACATTGATGCCTACCAAAAGGTGAGAGATGAGATCAATCGTCGTAACAACCCATTATCAGGTGGTCCAGACTGGGCTGTGGTGAAAGTTTCTTGTGAAACATTAGCAAAAGGCCCGGGGATTGACCTTTTGCTGTGCGGTTATTACACCGTAGCCTGTTTAAAAATGCAGGGCTTAGCAGGATACGCCAATGGTGTTGAACTGCTGTGCTGCTGCTTAAGTAATTTGCCAAAACCGGACGTAAAATCGGCGAAAATGCGCAAGGAAGTGCTCGATTGGGTTAATGCTCGTGTCGTGCGGGAGTTAAAAGATCTGCGTCCGAATCATGAAGCGCTGCGTGATCTATACCGCTGTGAGCGCTTTTGTGAGCGTATGCATGCCATTTTAGAGCTGCAACAGCCGGACTATGTGGTCGATTTCGAAGGGGTAGGTTTTGCTATTTTTGAACATATTGATCGTTTAGAAACGCAATATCATTCGCTGCTAAAGCGCCATACCCAAACGGAACAGGTTGAGCAGGTGCGTAATCAAAAGCGCTCACGTGTTACGCATGTGGCCGCTTTTATATCCGGTGTTCTTGGTGTTGTGATGGTGTATGGGGCCGTCACTTATTTGCCGTTTTTCAACTCAATATCTTATGCAACCAACCTAAGGTTACCTGCTTTACATACGCCAGAGCAGGTCAATGCGTTTCAACAGGCTAACTCGCCAGCCAAGCTTGAACAGTTGTCAAATGAGATTGTGCCATTGTACCGAGAGGCGATTGAGCAAAAAATGGCGCGCTCTTTTGAATCGGCTCGTGTTGAAGCCCAGCAAGTGTTGGATGCGTTATTGCAACTTTATCCCCAAACCGAATCGGTGCGGGAGGTTGATCAAGCGTTTGCCGATGCTAAGCGTGAAGCTCTGCAACAAACTGAGCGCTTTATGGAGCGTTTTAGTGAAACGAGAACCAAGATGGCCAACATCGCGCTGCTCGCGCAAAAAGGAAAATTAACCGAACTGCAAAGACAAACCAAATCGTTGGAGGAGTTCGCTATTAGTTTGTCACCTATTTACGGGAGAGCTGCATATGTCGAAGAGTTGCTCAAAAAAGGTGATGTTGTACAGGCTGAACAGGAGTTTATGATTCTGAAGCAGCGGCTTAATAATTTGAGCTGGAAAATGGCCGAGCTCGACAAGCAGTTTGAGCATTTGACTGTGACACATAATCAGGAAACTCAGACTCAATAAGCTGAGCAACAATTGGTTATTGAAGGGCAACTTTTTGCTCATATCAGGCAGTTTGTTGCCTTTGTCAATCGAGCTGTTTATAAGCTCATGAATATCAAAGAAAAATATCTGGCACTGCACTTGCTGTACTAGTGTCATTTTGCGATAAAAGAGTGGAAGGGAAAAAAGATGGCAAGGTTAAGTTTTAGGCTCACCGTGGAGGGTTTGGCAGACGACACGTTAGTGGTACGTGAATACCAAGGCGTGGAATCGCTGTCTGATAGCGCGCAAGCGGGCCTGCATTGCTACGGTTTTCGCTATGAGATAAAACTGGCCAGTCGCCAATCTGGCTTAACGGCGCTGGAGCTGGTGGACAAAACCGCTCAGCTTGAGATGCTGCGTGATGGCCTTGTCGTGCAGCGCGTGCACGGCATTGTGCGCCAGTTCAGTAAAGGCGATATTGGCCATCATCACACCTTTTACTCACTTACCTTAGTCCCGGCATTAGAGCGGCTATCACTGCGCCAAAACAGCCGTATTTTCCAGCTCAAAACCGTTCCCGAAATCCTCTCCATCGTACTGCAAGAAATGGGCATTAACGACTACGCCTTCTCGCTGAAACGTGAGTGTGCGCAGCGTGAATTTTGCGTGCAGTACCGTGAGACGGATATCGACTTCTTGCACCGCTTAGCCGCCGAAGAAGGCTTGGTGTATCACTTCATTCATGAAGAAGGGAAACACACCCTCTTTTTCAGTGATGACAGCCAAAGCCTGATAAAGCGAGAAACGCCTATCCCTTACAATGCCCTCGCAGGTGGCGTGATGGAAAGCCCTTATGTGTCGCAGTTAACGCAACACAGCCAAACTGAAGTGAGCCACAGCGCGCTGCAAGATTACAGCTTTAAAAAGCCGAGCTACTCGTTTGCTCAGCAAGCGCAAGGGCGCGAGATGGATTACCAGCAAGCGACCTACGAGCACTTTGATGCACCGGGTCGCTTTAAAGACGACATCAGCGGCAAAGCCTTTAATCAAATTCGCTTAGAGTACTTACGACGAGAAGCGCGTACCGCGAGCGGAAAAAGTAACCATCCTGGCCTACAAGCGGGCACAAAGTTTGACTTACAAGAGCACCTTGACGACAGCGCGAACCGCGACTGGGTTGTAGTGCAAGTGCACCATCAAGGGCGTCAGCCACAAGCATTGGAAGAAGAGAGCGGCAGTGGCGCGACCACGTACAGCAACCAATTCACGCTCATTCCTGCCGATGTCACGTGGCGTGCGACACCGCAAGCCAAACCTCAAGTGGATGGCCCTTGTATGGCGTTAGTCGTGGGTCCTGATGGCGAAGAAATCTTCTGCGACGAACATGGCCGCGTCAAACTGCATTTCCCGTGGGACAGATATTCCAACGGCGATGAACACAGCTCATGCTGGGTGCGCGTCTCACAAGGTTGGGCTGGCAGTCAATATGGCATGATAGCCATTCCGCGCATTGGTCATGAAGTCATCGTCTCGTTTCTCAACGGCGACCCAGACCAACCGATAGTGACAGGCCGTACCTACCATGCCACCAACAAAGCGCCGTACACACTGCCGGATAACAAAACCAAAACCGTGCTGCGCAGTGAAACGCACCAAGGAGAAGGGTTTAACGAGCTGAGCTTTGAAGACCAAGCGGCGCAAGAGAAAATCTACCTACACGCGCAAAAAGACTTAGACGCCTTGGTGCTCAATGATGCCACGGCGCACATCAAGCACGACCAGCACCTCACGGTGGATAACGACCAGTTTACGCACATTAAACATAACCACCATCTCACGGTGGAGGGCGAAAGCCGCGAATCGGTTAAGGGTAGCTGTATATTAATGGTCGATGGTTCCTTGCACGTAAAATCAGGGCAAGTTTGGACTAATGAAAGTGGAGATGAAATCCACATCAAAGCTGGACAAAAAGTGGTGATCGAAGCAGGGTCAGAAATTACCGTGACAGCCGGTGGCAGTTTTGTCAAAGTCGATCCTGCTGGTGTCCATCTTTCTGGGGCGTGCGTTAATTTAAACTCAGGCGGAAGTGCGGGCAGTGGTAGTGGTTTTAGTGGCGATTTACCGTTATTACCTGGTGAGCTTGAACTGCAAAAATCCCCCGCGCCACCTCAAACCATTCTTTACCAAGCGCTATTGCAAGCTGAAGAAGCACGAGTGCCAGCCGTAAAAGTATGCCCATTAGTCGGGGATGCCTAATGTTGAAATCGTGGTTTGAAGCACAGTCAGAGCATCAATATTGGTTGGTTGATCATAAACTTCACAAGCTTGCTTTAGCGCAAAATGGTGGTTTTGGATTTGAGGAAGCCGTGCCTTTATTTTATGGCTCCATGTTTGACTCAGTTATGCCGCTATCACCGTGGCTAATTCCTGTCACTGATATTGTCTTGGAGTTGCCAGAATCGCTCCTTGCTCAGGGACTAGCGTTGTCAAGCCCGGTAAGCACACAAGAAGTTTTGGGTCATCTGCGGAGCTTATTAGTTGCCGCATTAGATGGCGAAGAAGTGATGTTTCGCTTTTATGATCGTGATGTGATTATTCCCATACTACGAGCGATGGATGAAACTGAGGTGAATCACTTTTTAGGCAACATCAACCAATTGGTGGCGATTGATCACCATGAAGAAGACGCTCTCATTACCTTCAGTAATACCTCATGCAGTGAATTTGTGCTTCGCCACGGGACTTGGTGGAAGATGTTACCTCACCACCTAGCGCCTTTGTACAACATAAATGTTCATGCCAATTCCTTAGAAAGACGTTGGTGGGAGCTATTGCCGCATCTTTTACAACGCCTAGAATCACCGCAGCAGACGATACTATCAGCCTTGCAATCAGCATTAGAAAAGCAAAATAGCTACGAGGTCGCAGAGCAGCATGCGTTAGTTGCACTCGTCACTGCAACCGATACCGCGCTTGATGATTTATCCCATCCTTTACATTTAACATCGGATGAACTGAAAGAGTTAAAAGCCATTAAGGAGAGCTGGTAATGAGAAGTACAACAGGAGTTAGCCCTTTTTGTGCGCCGTGTGAAAATCGAACGCATTGGATTGAAATTATCATCCGTGATGAGTTCAATAAGCCATTTGAAGGCATCACTGGTACTATCACTGACTCTGCAAAGCATGAATTTCCCGTCGTATTAGGTGAAGCGCCTATCTTGCTTAAAACACTTGCCCCCGGCCCGGTGACGCTCACTCTCGATGCTGAACAATGGTTAAGAGAGTCTCAGGGTAAGCTGAGAACACCCAATAATGAAGCCGACCCTACTTTGGATTTTGCCAAGCAATACCAAGACCATTTAGGTAATAGTGCTAGTTTTCTAAACGTAACCAGTGGCGATCTAACCGAATTAACGCCAGAACAAGCTCTACCCGTAAGGCACCAAAAAGGTCAAGCGGATGCTTGCAACTTACTGACAGATAAAAGTTATGTTCTTAAAGTGAGAGGATTTAACTTTATTACCTTACGTGTAGGTATGTTTTTTGATGGTACGGCCAATAATAGCTACAGTGCGCAGTGGGGGAAAACTCAACTAGAGAATTACTATCAAACATGGAAAATGAAATACAAGGTTGATTGCGACATTATTTCCAGAAAAACAGGGCGGCTTAAAAACGACATTCCTGCTACTCACTTATCGAGCGAGTGTTTTGATTATCCTAAAAAAGACAATTTTTTTATCTCTTTATTTAAAAATGATGAAGGCGAAGTAGAGACAGTGGCAGGCAGCGCCACTAATGAGCTAACCAATGTACAGAAGTTGTTTGATCGTTATATTCTAAGCGATGATATCCGAGAAGGAGGAATATACACTGATGCTGTGTATATAACTGGTATAGGTACTGGAAATGATACCAATATTGCACCAGCAGATGAATCTGAAATTTTTGGGCAAGGTGCAGGGATAGGTCAATATGGTGTGACGGCAAAAGTGATCTCAAGTATAGATCAGCTTACTGGCAATCTTGATGCCTTGAAGGCTAAGTTTGCTAGTGCTCAGCCAAATACAGTCGATGGTCTTGACAAGCTGCAGTTCGATGTGTTCGGTTTTAGCCGTGGAGCCGCCGCTGCAAGGCATTTTATTAATGTGGTACTAGATGGCGAGCAGGGCGAGTTTGCTCAAGCGTTTAGTAAGGCGTGCCAAAAGAGCGGCATTTCCTTGGCGTATGGGTTTGATTGGAGTGAAGCAGATGAGGCTAAAGCCAGCTGTGAGATTACTTTCGCTGGCCTGTTTGATACCGTTGCTTCTGTGGTTGACCTACTCTCTTTTGATTTTTCAACTCATCATGACAACGGTGATGTAAGGTTATGGCTTGATCCTCAGCGCGTTCGGTGTGCTGTTCACTTAACCGCCGATCCTACCATTGAGTGCCGCTATAACTTCAGCCTTAACCATCTTAACTCTGTTGATTCGGTAGATCATTTTCATGAATTTGTCCTTCCAGGAGCCCATTCCGATATTGGTGGCGGTTACCATTCACGCCTAAGCTACAACAACAGTGATTATCTCTTGCCGATCCTAGAGAAGAAGTTGGTGAAGCGTGCGAGCCGCTCTTTCTCTGACCGCTGGGATAAGGATCGCGCCGAGCAATACGTGAGAAAAAAACTGGCTGAGTATAAGCAACGTGATTTAGCCACTGGCTGGCAGGACAGTGACTATGTAGAGCCAGAAGTTGAGTTTATTAATCATGGTAAAAAAGAGGGCGGAAGAGTGGTTGGTCGCCTTTATATACAGCGTAGGGTGGAAGGAGAGCTCTCCCGTGTATACCTCAGATTGATGTATGGTTTAGCCGAGTTTCATGGTGTTCCTCTTGAGGATTATGATGGCAAGATTTGGCATGTTCCTGATCCTTATGCGGTTTATTACACAGTAAGAGATTTTCCAGAGCGAACCATAAATGGTTTAGCCGCCAGCTTTAAGGCTTTCAATCAAAAAGTACTGGATATGGCAAAGCAAGGACAGTATACCAAGTTAGAGGGTGAGTTTGATGAAAAACGTAAACAAGAGTTGATGCAGTTAAACGTATTTCACCACTCGTCAGATGATAGTTTTGCACTTAAACCGCTTTGGGATGAAAGTCAAGGTTGCTATAAGCGCGCCAGCTACCCATGCGAAAAAGGAAAGTAGAATGTATTTGAAAAGTATATCTTTTTTGCTAATTACGGCATTGTTGAATGCTTGCTCATCGTATGCTGGGTCGATACCGGAGACGCCATGGAGTGTCAGTATCTCTATGCCCACTTTTTATCCTGTCAGTGTTACTCAAGCCTATGGGGTGAACGATGCGCAAGATTGGACATCCCCTTTACATACTTTTTCTCAGTTTATGAGGATTAGTGCATTCGAGAATATCAACAAACGATTTCATGAATACGATGGCTTCGGATTACCAATCCAAGATTATGCAATGAACCAGAAAAAGCAGGTAGTACAAATTAAGCTACCACCCGATACTCTTTACTTGTATTGGGTTTCACTTATTAACACCCAGTTTTATGTCACCAAATATACTGTATCTGAAGACGTTAAAAGTTTGATGGCAAGAAAAAGTCTTTACCAAAATCGAGATGGTTCATTGGGTAATGTTTGCTATCGCACCGAATTCGTGTTCGGTTTACTGCCCAATGGGCAAGCCAAGGTTTGGCTAAGAGGCTGTGGTGAAATCATCTATTTAGCTGAGCTGGGACCGGATAGAGTATTGGATCGTGATAGTAATGGGTTTGATGAAGAAAGATATAAACAGGGTTCTTTACTAAATGATATCCAACAACGCGCAAAAGACGCAGGTGTATCAATTGACCCGATTCCTTGGGATAAAGTAAATAAGGTGTATTCAATGGAAGAGATCAAATCTCTTAATTAACAATCTTTGATCAGAACGTAAAATGTATCTAAAAAGTGTATCTGTTTTGTTGATCTCGGCATTGTTAAATGCTTGCGCATCGTATGCTGGGTCGATACCGGAAACGGCATGGAGCGTTAGCGTTTCAATGCCCTCTTTTTACCCTGTCAGAGTGACTCAAGCCTATGGGGTGAACGATACGCAAGATTGGACATCCCCTTTACATACTTTTTCTCAGTTTATGAGGATCAGTGCATTTGATAATATCAAAAAAGAGCTTCCTAGCTATGATGGTTTTGGATTACCAATACATCCCTTTGCGATGAATCGACGAGGTGATCAGGTCATGCGAATTAAGCTGCCACCCGATACTCTTTATTTGTATTGGGTTTCACTTATTAACACCCAGTTTTATGTCACCAAATATACTGTATCTGAAGATGTGAAAAGTTTGATGGCACAAAAAAGTCTTTACCAAAATAGAGATGGTTCATTGGGTAATGTTTGTTATCGCACCGAATTCGTGTTTGGTTTACTGCCCAATGGGCAAGCCAAAGTTTGGTTAAGAGGTTGTGGTACGACCATCTATTTAGCTGAATTGGCACCAGATAAAGTCATGGATCGCGATAGCAATGGTTTTGGTGTGGAAACGTATAAGCAGTTTGGTTCTTCATTAGAGCGTATTCACCAACGCGCAAAAGACGCAGGTGTATCAATTGACCCGATTCCTTGGGATAAAGTGGATAAGGTGTACTCGGCTCAGGAGATTAAGCCACTCCAGCACTAGAGATTGCTTTGAATCAGAGTAGTGATCTGAACGTGCTTGATGCACTACTATAGAGTAGAGGCACTACTGACTTGAAAAGGAATGACCATGGTTACTGCTCTATATGCATCGATACTTTCAGCATTATTTTTGTGGCTAGCGATTAACGTTATTAAACAGCGTCGGGCTAACCAAGTGAGATATGCCGATGGTGGAGTACCAGCACTGCAATTAGCTCGCAGCGCGCAAGGAAATGCCGCAGAATACATTCCTATTACTTTAATCCTAATGGGGTTATTGGAGTTTAATGGTGCTAGCGTATGGTGGATCCACGGGGTAGGCATTACGTTTATCGTTGGCCGAATTTTACATGCCAGAGCGATTTTAAGTGACCAACTGAAAGGGCGGATTCGTGGTATGAAGCTAACGTTCAGTGCGCTGGTTATCTTGATCGTGCTGAATATTGTTTACCTGCCTTTTGGCCAAGTATTGGGTTAAGAATGCTATTCATTCACGGCAGGGTGAAGTTTATCTTGATAGGTGGCCAATTCTCGGCGCAAGCCTTTAAATGTGGTAAAGGCACTGTCAGTGGACAGTTTGTTCACTAACCAGTTAGGTAGTGCACCTCCTGGATTAGCGAAGGCAATATAATCGATGTGAGTCATACCATTAGTCAGTTTTTGCAGCGTCCAATGTGCGTTGACTTGAGTGATACGGATGTATCCCGGTTGTTCAGGCAAGTAATTTAGGGCATCCACTATGTCTAGACTTAAGCCATTAGGTAGCATCTCAAATTTTGAATAAGTCACCATATCTCTGTTTTTAGCTGGCCATGGTGCCGAGAATTGGGTGTAAACAATATTCTCGGTATCTGAAATTTTTTGCAGCACACGGCTGTTACTCACGTTATCTATCCAGTTTGGTACATGTTCACTGTCATCTAATAGCCGCATAAAAGCGAAATAGCTGGTGGGTACGAACATTTGCGCCCGTATTTGGACTAAGCCATCGCTATGGTGTCGCGAGTAGATCGTAATGCCGTCTTCTGATTTTACCTGTAACCAATCGACCGAAGTCGCTGCCAAACTAGCAACATTGCTAAATAGTAGGCTTAAACCAACTATCCATTTCATCATGGTTCTTTCCTCATTGATGTTGTAGCACGTGGCCTTATTTTTGTCGTGTTGGTTACAAAAAGTGGGTTTAAGAACTGCACTAGCATAAAAACATAAATATATTATGTATACGTTTTGTTTTATTAGTTTTTGTTATGTTTCTTAAAAGTTTGCTCAATGTTCAGGTACGGCAATGAAATCTTTAAGATGGTATGAGGTTTGGCTCTGTCTCATCCTATCATGGATTTCTATTCCCGCATGGGCAGCGCCATCCTCAATACACAATAGTCATATTATTCGTATTAGTGCTGGTGAATGGCCGCCGTTTATTGGTCAACACCTTGAAAATAATGGTTTTGTTGCTGAGATCATCCGTAAAGTATTTAAGGATGCTGGCTACGAAGTTGAGTTTCATTTTTTCCCATGGGCGAGAGCATACGCCGAAGCCAAAGCTGGACGTTATGATGCAACTGCTATTTGGATGTTTAACCAAGAGCGAACGGTAGATTTTTATTATAGTGAAGCGGTGAGCGATGAACGCTTCGTGTTTTTTCACCATAAAGAAACCGACTTTCACTGGGAAAGTCTCTATGATCTTAAGGGGTTACATTTAGGAGGTGGCATTGCCTACAGCTATGGTGCCGAGTTAGACAGATTGTTAGAGACGCAGCAAATAAAAATGTCTCGAGTCAATGATCCAAAACAGAACTTCGAACGGCTGGTGAAAAAGAGGATTGATCTCATGCCAGAAGAAATTCATATCGGTTATTACACTCTGGATAAATACTTACCGCAATGGCGAGAAATGATCACGCACCATCCCAAACCTTTTCTCATCAATAATAACTATCTATTGTTCCCTAAAATGGGTGAACGAAGTGAGCAACTGTTGACGCTATTTAATCATGGACTGAAAGAAAGTGATGTCTCCATGATGGAATGATTCGCTTTTTTTGAATGGCCCTTCCTTCTTACCCTTCCGCAGTGAATTAAAAGGCGGTTAAATTAAGTTCAGAGACGCGAGCAGGAAGATGCCTAGTGTACAAGTAAACAGTGAAAATACGGTCGTCAATGCAATGATGTTGGCCGCTAAGGTTGCATTTCCTCCCATCGCTCTTGCCATAACATAACTGGCCGCAGCGGTAGGGGATGCACTCATCAAAAAGACTAGCCCGAGATCTAACCCGCGAAAGCCAAAAAGTAACGCACCCGATGTGATCAATATCGGGGCGAGAATCAGCTTATGGGCAGTGGCAAACCAAGCCGGTGCTTTGTCGCTTCTGAGTGAACCTATATTGAGTGAGCCGCCAGTACACAGTAGTGCTAATGGTAGTGTCATATTGGCAAAATATTGGCCAGCATCAGTAACCATTTTCGGGATTGGAAGGGATAAGGAATAGCATAAAACACCGAGCAGAATACCAATAATCAGTGGGTTTTTGGTGAGTGTTTTGGCAATCACTCCAGCGGCTTTGAGCCCTGAACTCTCCCCTTTTGGCGTGAGTGTTATCACCGCTTGAATATTATAAAGGATAGTGGTTGCGGCAACGTACATCGCCGCTAATGCTAACCCAGGTTCGCCATAAGTATTTGCGACATAAGCCAAAGCGATAATAGCGGTATTCGCACGAAACCCGCCTTGGATGATCACGCCGTGATCCAGATGTTGTGGGAACGCTTTTTTGGTGAAAAAAGTCGTGAAAAGAAAAAATAGGAAATTAGCGAGTAGTCCATAGCCAATCAGTGCTGCACTGGAAGAAAAATCGTGCTGTGATTTGACGATGCTAAGAAATAGCATGGCTGGTAAGGTGACTTGGAATACGATGCGTGACGCGACATCGATGAAATTATCGTTGATAACCCCCGTTCGCTTTAGTACAACGCCCAGTACTAACATCAAACAGATAGGCCCTGTAATTGAGGCCGAAAACAAAAGTTGTTCGATAATCGTTGTCATATCAATCCATTGAAGTTGCTCATAGCGTTGCTATTCTTCCACAGTTCCTCATTTTGCAAAATCAAATTTGCAAAAAAGAACGAACGTGCTAAAAATAGCATGGTATGAATTGAGAGTCGGCATAATATGAGAAAAGGTAGAATTACAAGAGAAAATGTGCTGAACAAAGCGTTCGAATTAGCCAGTGAAAACGGTTTGGAAAGTCTCACTATCGGTGAGTTGGCAAAACAGTGCGGTTTATCAAAAAGTGGTTTGTTTGCGCATTTTAATGCTAAAGAAAATTTGCAAATTGCAGTATTAGAGCATGCCCATTCTGTGTTTACTGAGCGTGTGATTACGCCGGCTCGCCTGATTGGCGACGAGAATATCGAAGCTAAATTGCGAGTGCTGTTAGAGCACTGGTTAGGTTGGAATCATTCATTCCAAGGCAGTTGTATGTTTTTAGATGCGTGGAAAGATGCCGCAACTTGTGATTGTGCAATTCAAAAAGTACTTAAAAAAACCATCGCGACTTGGATTCATTACTTGCAAATTCAAATTCAAAAAGGGGTTGACAGCGCACAGTTTCATCCGAAATTGGATGTAAAGCAGGCTGCTTATGAATTGTATGGACTCTATTTAAGTGCTCATCTGTTCTACTCGATCTACGGCCAAATGGAAAGTTATCAACATTTTTGGAAAGGCGTGGACGATTTAATGTCTCGATGGCGAAATATAGTGAAGCAGCAATGTTAGCTAATTCTCGCTTTTCACAGCGAGAAGAACGAGCCTGCAACAGAGCAGATGCACTTTTATTTAACAAAATCAAATACTTAACAAAATAAAATTTTTTAATTAGAAATAGTACGAACGTTCTATTTTATCGAGAGGAAGGGCAACTCAGTGAGTGAAAAAATCTATTTCAGCACCTCAAACACATTCAGTGTGAAACGTACATTGGTCAATATGAGCACTCGTCTTCATCACACGCTCGCACCGTCACACGCCAAAAAAGTTGCACGAAATGTATTGTTGACTCCGGCAAGAAGTAAGCCTCAAAACCTGCCGCCAATTGGCCTGAAAACTGGCCGTGTAATGTGCGTTGAAGGGGCTCTGACTACTTATCAACTCGGAAGTGGTCCCATTTGGTTATTGACTCATGGTTGGTCTGGCACGGCAAGTCAGTTTTATCCACTGATGGAGCATATTGCGGCACGTGGTTATACGGCATTAGCTTATGATCACCCAGCACATGGTCAAAGCGAGGGCGTGTATGGTCACATTCCTGCGTTTGTTGGAGGGTTGGAAGCGATACTCGATAGTATTGACAATGTTGCTGGTATCGTTGGACACAGTATGGGGACGGCCGCCGCATTAGAGTGCCGACATCATAAAATTGAGCATTGTCCCATGCTATTGGTTGCGCCCGTGCTGGATTATTTGGATAACTTATTCAGCAGTGTGGCAAGGTCTGGCTATTCGATGCGCTTATTTGAGGCCGTTGTTGCGGAAGTTGCCGATCAATATCGTTATCCCATTCAATCTATCGATCCTTACCATAAGCTTGCTCAGCGTCAATCTCGCAGCGTCATTGTTCACGATGAGAATGACAAGTTCACCAAATATTCTGTTTCAAAGCGAGCGGCAGAAGAAATTGAGAAAGTGTCACTTATTACCACCCAAAACCAAGGACATGGACGTGTGATGAAAGGTGAACAAGTTAAGTACGGATTTGATTTGTTGGCAGGAATACCATGCTAAGGTGTTCGTTTTAAGCTTATTTGAAGCCGTAATTGGATGGGTGTAATTTAACCAATAGTTTTTCATTTATTTCAAAGTGTTAAATTGTTAACCATAGTCTTGATAAGGTTAACAATTTCGCAATAATTATTATCTCCTTGTTTGAATATGTGTGATCATATTGTTGCCAGTAGGCCCTCATAAGGAAAAATAATAATGAATAGAAACGATAGTGTCCCTTTACCCTCCAACACCCGAGAATGGTTTTTTAACCGCAACAGCCTTATCATCCTAGCCGATATTGTCCTGTTTTTTATCTTGTACAATGCCTTACCTGTTGATTCTAATGTCGCTTTGGGCATTAGTATGCTGGCATTTATTGCTGTGCTGTGGTTAACGGAAGCTTTACATGTCACGGTCACTGCCATTCTTGTGCCTATCATGGCCATCGTTTTTGGTGTTTTCAACACCCAAACGGCGCTCAATAACTTTGCTAACTCGATTATCTTCCTATTTTTAGGTGGATTCGCATTGGCTGCTGCTATGCATCGGCAGGGGCTGGATAAAGTTATTGCCGATAAAGTTCTTATCATGGCGCGCGGGAAAATGAGCGTTGCGGTATTCATGTTGTTTGGTGTGACTGCCGCGCTTTCAATGTGGATCAGTAACACCGCCACCGCTGCGATGATGCTACCGCTTGTGCTTGGAGTGCTCAGCAAAGTGGATAAAGACCGTGGTCATTCGACCTATGTTTTTGTGCTGTTAGGTATTGCTTACAGCGCCAGCATTGGTGGTATCGCAACCATCGTAGGAAGCCCTCCTAACGCGATTGCCGCGGCTGAGGTTGGTCTTTCATTTACAGATTGGATGAAATTTGGTGCTCCAACGGCGGCGATTATGCTGCCCATTGCGATTACTATTTTATATTTCGCATTAAAACCGGATCTTAATGGAGAGTTCGAGCTCAATTATGAACCTGTTACTTGGGATAAAGGTAAAGTCGTCACGCTTGGTATTTTCGCATTAACGGTTTTTTGTTGGATATTTAGCAAACCAGTCAATGCCATGCTGGGTGGTTTTGCGAGCTTTGATACTCTGGTTGCGCTGGGTGCGATTGTTTTGGTCAATTTTGCCCGAGTGGTGCACTGGAAAGATGTAGAAAAAACGGCAGATTGGGGGGTATTACTGCTGTTTGGTGGCGGCATTTGCTTGAGCAACGTACTTAAGCAAACGGGAACCAGCGTTTTCCTAGCCAATGAACTAAGTGCCCTGATCTCTCATTTAGGTCTGTTCTTTATTGTATTCGTGATTGCTGTGTTCGTGGTGTTCCTAACGGAATTCGCGAGTAATACAGCCAGTGCAGCGCTGCTTATTCCGGTGTTTGCCAGTGTTGCTGAAGCCTTTGGTATCTCACCCGTGATTCTATCTGTATTGATTGCTATTGCGGCTTCTTGTGCATTTATGTTGCCCGTTGCAACGCCACCCAATGCGATAGTGTTTGCCTCTGGACACATTAAGCAAAGTGAGATGATGCGAGTGGGTATGATGTTAAATATTGCTTGTATTGGCTTGTTGACCATGATTGCGATGCTGTTCTGGTAAGCTAAGCACAAACTACTTCAATACTAATGAGCTCTCAATTCAGAGAGCTCATATTGAGATGTTATTACTGTTGGTTAACGAATTCTTTAAAGCGTGCTTTCGTTTTCTCATCAGCCTTGTTGTACCAAAAATGCAGCATTTCTTCGGCGGCGTTTTGTACATTTCCTGACTGAGCTAGTTCATTTTGCAGCATAGCAACATCTGTCATTCCAATAGCCGCAATACCCCCTGCGCGATTATAGTCATTTGCTTCACGGATATAGTCACGGCCTACTTGATATCCTTCTTTAAGAAGGCGATCTTGCTTTATCTCTAGTGTTTGGCCTGCTTGGTCAATCAGTGACCATTGCATTGTTTTAATCTCTTTCTCTGCTCGATGTGCATCACGGTATTCAGGCATGGCAAAATTCAGTTTTGCATCCTTTGCGGTGAATGTGGCAATGACTGCATCGCTTTCGATAATCACGCGGTCATTCCCTTGCGTAAAATAAGGCGCGTATTTGAAGACGATTTGTTGTTCACCATCGGCCAGCTCAAGGCTTTTCGCTGAGGAAAATAGGCTGCCAGAAGTTTCGGGCTTCTGACCATTCACCGCTAATAAGTTAATGGTGTCTGGAATTTCAAGAGTGATATTAGCCAATACAGAGGCACTAAAGATCATGGTTAATGTACATAAAGCCGGTTTAATTAGGTTCATTATTTTATCCTTGCAAGCAATAGAGTAGAGGTTGCCGATAGTTGGTTGTAAAAGCAAGTTCTCAACGGCATAAGTGACTAATTTTCATTGAAATGTAACATCTTTAGTGCGAGGCATGCGTCATGCATTCGTCAATATTATCAGATCGTTAGTCACGTGATAATGTCATTCTCTTAATTTTAAATTATGCCATTCAGTCTTCTTCAAAGGCCTTAATTAGCGTAAAAAATTAAACTTACCTGCTTTGCTTTGTCAAAATTCTGAATTCCTGACTCAGAATTGCTTTTAAGATGTAACACGGTGAATCCCCATAACAAAATTTTAACGATGACTCGAAAAGCGTTTTTATTTTTTTGCTAAAAAAAATAAGTCTTGTAAATACTGAAATGGATGTTCTTCAATGCCTTATCAGAAGAGCAGCTTGCTTAAATGTAAGTGAAACATTCAGAAATGAGAGATATAGGTATGAATCGTATTACTTTGTGCGCCGCAAGTATTGCAATGGCTCTTTCGGGCACGGCAATGGCAGCACCAGCAACCCCTAGCGTCGATGTCTATGGGTCGAATAATCTACAGTTTTCTAAAGTTGAATTAGCCATGGAAAGCACGGCTGGTTATAACCAAATGGTCAAATATTATGATCAAGCGCCGATTGCCGTTAAGTTTAACCAATGGAGTGGTACAACAGGCAACACGTATAAAATCTATTTTGATGGCGCACAGGTCGCGACAGGCCCAATCACTGGCAGCCAAACCACCGCAAACTTCAGTTATGCACAAGGTGGTGTTTACCAAATGACAATCGAAGCTTGCGACGCGACAGGTTGCAGCAAAAGTGCACCCGTTGAGATAACAATTGCCGATACCGATGGCTCACATCTCAAACCTTTGGTGATGAATATTGATCCCAATAACAAGACTTACACGACCGATAAAGATACGGTGGTTGGAACCTACTTTGTTGAGTGGGGCATCTATGACCGAAAATATACGGTAGATAACATCCCGGCTGATAATCTGACGCATATTCTATACGGCTTCATTCCAATTTGTGGCCCTAACGAATCATTGAAATCCGTTGGTGGAAACAGCTACAACGCGTTGATGACTGCATGTAATGGGGTGAATGATTACGAAGTGGTGATCCATGACCCTTGGGCGGCGTATCAAAAGAGTTTTCCGCAAGCGGGTCACCAATACAGCTCTCCGATCAAGGGCAACTATGCCATGTTGATGGCGCTCAAACAGCGCAATCCAGATCTGAAAATTATCCCTTCTATCGGTGGTTGGACACTCTCTGACCCATTTTTTGATTTTACCACCAAAGCCAACCGCGATACTTTTGTCGCCTCGGTGAAAAAATTCCTAACCACGTGGAAATTCTACGACGGCGTGGATATCGACTGGGAATTTCCTGGAGGAGGTGGTCAAGCAGCGGATCGCGGTGACCCAGTCAATGATGGCCCTGCGTACATTGCGTTAATGCGTGAACTGCGTGCCATGCTTGATGAATTGCAATCGGAAACTGGTCGTACTTATGAGCTCACGTCAGCAATTGGTGTTGGTCATGACAAGATTGAAGATGTTAATTATGGCGAAGCCATTCAATATATGGATTACATCTTTGCCATGACTTATGACTTTTATGGCGGTTGGAATAACGTATTAGGCCACCAAACCGCGCTTTACTGCGGATCATTCATGCGCCCTGGTCAGTGTGATGGGAAAGGAGTAGATGAAAATGGCGAACCTTATAAAGGCCCAGCTTATACGGCGGATAACGGTATCCAGTTACTGCTAGCACAGGGTGTCCCTGCTAATAAGTTAGTCTTAGGTGCGGCTATGTATGGCCGTGGTTGGGAAGGGGTGATGCCGGCTTCATTAAGTGATCCAACCGACCCGATGACAGGGGTAGGTAACGGAAAATTGAAAGGCACTTCCGCGCAAGGCGTGTGGGAAGCGGGTGTGATTGACTATAAAGGCATTAAATCATTCATGTTAGGGGCTAATAATACCGGTATTAATGGCTTTGAATATGGATACGATGCACAAGCTGAAGCACCTTGGGTTTGGAATCGTACAACGGGCCAACTGGTTACTTTTGACGATAACCGTTCAATCAAAGCCAAAGGCGCCTATGCTCGAAACCTTGGTTTGGCCGGGTTGTTCTCTTGGGAGATTGACGCTGATAATGGTGACATCCTAAATGCGATGCATGAAAGCTTAGCAGGAGGAGGTACTACACCCCCCGCGAACCGCGTGCCCACTGCAAATGCAGGTGTTGATCAATCGGTGGTTGGTCCGGTGAGTGTTGTTCTTGATGGCGGTGCATCAAAAGACAGTGATGGCACTATTGTCAGTTACGTGTGGCAGCAAACGGCGGGCACAGCAGTGAGCTTAGTAAACGCTAATTCTGCACGAGCCAGTTTTGACGCGGCCGAAGTGGTACAAGTACAAACGCTGACGTTCAAGTTGACGGTCACAGATAACAAAGGCGCAACGGCTTCTGATGTTGTGACTGTAACGGTCAAACCTAAAGTAACTGAGCCTGTGAACACGCCACCAGTGGCGGTGATTACTGCGCCAAGCAATGCCAGTGCTGGTGAGGTTGTGGTGGTGGACGCTTCCGCTTCAAGTGACGTCGATCAAGACACCTTAACTTTCGTATGGGATGTACCTGCAGGCCTAAATGCAACCATTCAAGGTGCGAGTGTTTCGTTTGTTGCTCCTGAGTATACCCAAGACACCACGCTAAGCTTCACTGTCACTGTCAGTGATGGTAAAGCGGCGGCCTCTGCAAGTGCATCGGTTATCGTGGCGAAGAAAGATTCTGGTGGTGGTGACACTTGCAGTAACT
Organism: Vibrio sp. V04_P4A5T148; assembly: GCF_963875605.1. Taxonomy (NCBI): domain Bacteria; kingdom Pseudomonadati; phylum Pseudomonadota; class Gammaproteobacteria; order Vibrionales; family Vibrionaceae; genus Vibrio; species Vibrio sp. V04_P4A5T148. The sequence goes on along the minus strand of NZ_CAWNMS010000080.1, from coordinate 81,253 downwards.
TGTGGGATAAATCAGCGGTTTATACTGGCGGTCAACAAGTTTCTTGGGCTGGTAAAGTATGGGAAGCCAAGTGGTGGACAACTGGCGAAAACCCATCGACTACTGGTGTGTGGGGAGTATGGAAAGAGATTGGTCCTGCGAGTTGCCCAACAAGCTGATTGCTTTAATAAACCAGCTACCTCAATAAGCTAACGGGTTTTAATAAACTTTTTATTGCAAACAATGACTTCAAGCCTCGTTCTAACACGAGGCTTTTTTGTGCGTTTTTCTATGTTTTTTCATTCATGACTTGCAATTCAATATTTTTGCTTTAGTGTTATATATGTGTATAACACTATATCGGTATGAAATTGTGACAGATTGGCAAGATAACCAACCCATATTCCGTCAGCTAGCCGACAAAATTACCGAGCAGATCCTACAAGGTATTTGGCTAGAAGATAGTGCGTTGCCTTCGGTAAGAACCGTTTCGGCAGATATGAAAATCAATCACTTAACTGTCATGAAAGGCTATCAACTGCTTGTTGACGAAGGCATTGTTGAAAAAAGACGAGGTCAAGGTATGTATGTCGCGAAAGGAGCGCTAGCGCAATTACAGGCGAAACAAAAGCAGCACTTTTTAGAGCAACAGATCCCAGAAATTGCACAAACACTCAAGCTATTGGCGATGCCGCTTGAGGATTTTATCAACCAGCTACAACAGCATATTGAAGGTGACCAATGAATCCTTTAGTCGAAGTCAACGGTGTATCTAAACAGTACGCAAAGCATGCCGAGTCGGAAGCTCTGCAGAATGTGAGCTTTAGGCTCTACGCAGGACAGGTGCTCGGTTTGCTCGGACATAATGGTGCGGGCAAGTCGACTTTAATTAAGTCGTTGCTCGGTGCTCACCATTATCAAGGTGACATTTTGATCCAAGGCTTAAATCCGATCACGGAACATGCGCAAGTGATGGCGCATCTTTCCTACATTTCAGACGTCAATGTGTTGCCAGATTGGATGACGGTTAAACAAATTTTGCGTTATACGTCAGGCGTGCATCCCAGTTTCTCGTTAGACAAGGCCACGCAAGTCCTTGCACAAACCAACATTCGTTTATCAAGTAAAATTCGTACCTTATCAAAAGGGATGAAAGTACAACTGCATTTAGCCATTGTGATTGCCACCGATACTAAAGTGCTGATTTTGGATGAGCCAACTCTTGGTTTGGACCTAATCTACCGTGATACCTTCTATCGTCACTTACTCGAATGGTTTCATGATGGTGAGCGTGCCTTGATTATTGCTAGTCATGAAGTATCGGAAATTGAACATTTGCTAACGGATGTGCTGATCTTGAAGCAAGGTAAGGTCGTGCTGCAAGACTCAATGGAGGCGATTACACAAGGGTATTTTGTTCTAGAGGCCAGTAACGCACATCAAGACGTTATCCAAACCTATCGTCCTTTGGCATCTCAGCCAAGCTTGGGAACAACAAAGTGGTTGTTGACTTCAGAACACCGTCAAGCCGTTGAAGGGCTTGGTTCTATTTACAGTGTAAAACTTGCTGAACTATTTCTTGCCTTGCAGAAGGAGAACGCATAATGCACCCCAGTATTTATATGCTTGAAAAAGAGCTGATTGAAAACAAAAATGTTACGCGTATTCCTTTGTTTCTATTGGTATGCGGAACCCTATTGTTCATCAGTTTGTTAATGAACAATACACTGCAACACAACCTGTTTTTTGAGATGGAATTTGGTGGCGACATCAGTGATGTCCATATCGAATTTGTGGATGATTTCAACACCTTTATCATCATGCTTGTTGGTTTTATTTCGCTAATGCTCAGTTCACTCTATTTCCCCAGAACATTCCGCAAGGAGCGTAAAGAGGGAAGCTCTATGTTCTGGCGCAGCATGCCAGTGACGAACAATATGACCCACATAGTGAAACTGGGGTTTGGCTTATTTGTAATCCCTGTGGTCTGTTCCGTGTTAGTCATTTGTGCGGACGTTCTGCTGTGGGGGCTTAACTTAGCGACAGAAAACCGTTTAGCCCTACTATTTGAACAACGTTCTCTAGGATATGCCGTTCAACACTGGTTGAATTACCTCAGTATCATGTGGGTGATTGCTGTGACGATGCTGCCATTAGCCTGCTTTACTTTAGTTATTTCACAGATATTTAATTCGCCGATCCTTGTGATGTTCGTGGGCGGTTTCGCGCTTAAATGGATCTCGATTGTTATGCTGAATTCTGACATTGTAGGGGAGTTTTACCACGCGATTTTTAACTTGCCGTTGCAGTTAATGACTTCTTCAAACATGTTCACGGCTTTTGAAGGTGCTGGTTGGGGTAATTTATTTGTGTATATCATGATTGGTATCGCCAGTTACTGGATTAGCCACAAGCTCTATAGTACTGATGAACTTTCATTGAAGTCACTGTTGACCCGATAAGTTTCTGGTTAATTGTGGTCAAAAAGAGAGCGTTTGTTCTCTTTTTTTTCGCCTATTTCCTGCGGTTACTATGGTGAGGCTAGAAAAGGTTAGACCAGAAAAATTCACTCAAAATTAGAAGTTAGTTCCAAAGTGATGAGTAATCAACTCTCTGACTAACATGATATAAATGTGTTAAATGCACTATGCTATTTTGTAGTCCTTTGTGAGCAATGACAAAGACGTGGACCGCTTCAAGTTTTATTTTGAGGCTTGAAATTATAATGTCCAATTGATCGAGAATTCTATCGGTTTGAGTTAAATTACTATTACAAATAGGTCTACCTATGTTTAAAAAAATGTCGTTAAAAAACAAACTGGCGATTTCAGCCAGCGCTGCCATTATTCTTGGGGGATTACTCGTTGAAGCATTGTCGTATCGAGCTGCACTGGAGCGATTAGATATTGATGTTGAACAACGATTACAAAGTACCACCGCTTCTTATAATCAGTATGTGACGGACTGGTTACTGTCGAAAGAGCGTGCTTTAACCTCGCTGTCGCAAGATGCCGAGAAACAAGCCATCGTGACACATTTAAAACAAGTTCGAGATTCTGCAGCGTTTGACAACGTATTTCTTGCTTACCCCGACGGTTCGCAAAACAACGCTAATGGTGTCATCTTGCCGCCGGGGAACGATGATCCGCGCAAATGGGGCTGGTATACAAACGCTAAAGCAAACCCATCAAAAGTGTTTATGGATAACCCAACCGTTGCTGCGGCAACGGGCGCTAATGTGGTTTCATTAGGTAAGGCACTGAATTTAAATGGCCAACAAGTCGTTTTAGGCGCCGACGTAGAAATTACTGACATCCTCAACAGCATGAAGCAAGTTATTTTGCCGGGTGAGGGATATATGTTTATTGCTAACGATAAAGGCAATATTTTTACCCATAGTGATACTAAGCTGCTCAATAAAAGTGTTTCTGATCTGGGTTTAAATTTCGCTGATATCCGCCAAGCGATTGCGAAAAGCAGCGATTTATTGGTGGATATTCGAGGTGAGGAGTATGTTCTCTACGCCCGAAGCATCAACGGAACGAATCTCAGTACTGTTGTGGTCATCAATCACGATTCGCTCATCGCACCTTTATCTGAAGCTACCTTCAGCCAGCTCATTGTTACTGCCGTTGTCGTCATACTCTGTACTCTGCTGTTCAACTTATTGTGTAATATTTTGTTCCGTCCTTTGAATAATGTTTCTCAAGCGTTGGCACAAATTGCAAACGGTAGTGGTGACTTAACCCAACGTATTGAAGTAGAGAACAGCGATGAAGTAGGTGAATTGGCCAGAAACTTCAATACCTTTGTGGAAAGCTTACAACAACTTATTGGCCATATTCGTCACCAGTCTCATCAATTGGAAGCGCAATCAGAACATGGCGCGCATCGCGCTAATCAATCGGCATCAGAGCTTAGTCACCAGCAGCAAGAAATTGTGATGGTCGCTACTGCGGTCACTGAAATGGCGTCGGCAACGCAAGAGATAGCCTCTCACGCAGAGCAAACGGCAAAAGCGGCGCAAGACTCGGCAACCAGCACCAACAATGGACATGCTTTGGTGATTCATACCAAAGGCTCGATCAATAACTTGGCAAAATCAGTGAGTGAGGCCAGTGGCGTGATTGCCGCACTAAACCAACACGCGCAAGAGATTTCGACCGTACTGGCAACCATTCAAGGCATTGCAGAGCAAACCAACTTACTTGCGCTGAATGCGGCTATTGAAGCTGCGCGAGCGGGTGAGCAAGGCCGAGGTTTCGCCGTGGTAGCAGACGAAGTTCGTGTGCTTTCTCAGCGCACCCATACTTCTACCGAAGAGATAAAATCAACCATTGATACCCTGCAAGAAACGACTAAACGTGCTGTATCGTTGATGCAAAGCAGCTCAACGCTCGCTGAGAACTCAGTGGAAGATGCCGATAAAGCATCTGGTGCGCTTGAAGAAATTAAAGCAGCGGTTGCCTTGATCAGTGATATGGCGACACAAATTGCGACGGCAGCCGAAGAGCAAACGCATGTGACTAGTGAAATTACACAAAATGTTACTTCTATCAAGGATGTGACGGAGCAACTGGTCATTGGTGCAGAAGATAGCTTGAGCCAATCCAACGAACTCAAGCAGCAAGCGGAAGAGCTGAGTGCAAAAGTGGCGACATTTAAATTAGCGTAACGGTTGTTTCTTTCTTATTCAAAAGGCTCTGCGGAGCCTTTTTTTGATCAGCTTGTTATGTTTTCTCACTTGGTGAGAAAGCAAGTCTGTTATTAATCTTAAATTCTCGATATATAAGAATCATAGTTGAGGCGTGGAATAAATGAGGCTAAAAAGAAAACATGAACGAAACGAAATTATCGGCCAGCCAAGTTAATGAAAAGTCACTGCAATTATTGATGCAAGTGGCGGTGAATGAAGAGCCAGTATCAGCGAAAACCTTGAGCGAACAATTGCAAGTTCCGCTGAGTAGTTTGTACCGACATCTGAAGATTTTGAAAGAGTGGAACTTGATCGAAGAGAGCCCACACGACAAAACGTTGATCATCGGTTCGGCGGCTCTACTTTTAATGCGCAGTTATGAAACGAGTCAACACAATTTAGATGCAGTCGATGCGGTGTTAAGTCGATTACAGAAACAGACAGGCGAAATGGCGGCATACATGGTTCCGGTGGGATACCGAGCCTTGTGCGTTAGCCAAAAAGAAAGTATGCAGGCACTTCGATGCAGCTTCGTCCAGGGTCAAAGTCAACCCCTGCTTCGAGGTGCCTCATCTAAAGTGATGTTGGCGTATTTACCCGCCCCGCGCTGTGAAAAAATTCTTCGTTATTTTGGTGAAGACCACCAAATGGAAAAATGGCAGACAGAGTTGGAAAAAATACGTCGTAATGGGTACGCCGTGAGCACGTCAGAAATTGATCCTGGCGTTTCCGGAATTAGTGCCCCCGTAATGAAAGGGAGTAAGTTGATCGGCGCAATTTCAGTGATGGCTCCAGCCCATCGTGTTGAAACCAACAAGCAGCGGATCATTTTACATGTATTACAGGCAGCAAGAGCGTTGCCACCAGAAAGGTAATTCATAATGCTAAGTTTATTCAAACGCTACCGTATGAGTCGTACACAGAGCCAACCCGCTTATCCATTCACGTTCATGACACTCTGTGAACAGATAAAGCCAATGTCTCAAGTAGAGTTTGAATTTGCTCAGCAGAGCCTTGAATTTGCATCAGATTGGCTCTATCAGCGTCAATCCACGCCTTGTTACTCTGATGCGGGACATATAGTCGTCAAAGATAAAAATGCCACCCGTTTTCAAGACACCTTGAGTCATCAATTAGCACTGAGCTCAGTTCCCGTCGTACTAGCGAATTGTCACGAAATGCTGCTCAATGCATTACCAGTGATGGCTTTTGAGAATGACGAAGTTGGTATTGTGAGTATCGGACATCATTTTGAGCTGAAACAAACGCTGGACCTACAAGTTGGCTCTGCATTTCATTTTGCACTCTCTCGCTATAACAATACGCGCCTATTTTGTATTGGAATTGATGAAATGCATCAATCCAACCAAGTGTGGGAGTATGCAGAAGATTTAGGCTGTGATTGGTTAACGCTGAATGAGTGTGGTTTTCGTCATCGTAATCAACTAAAAAGCCAATTAGGTCACTACATAGAGCATTGTGATCAACTGATCGTGACGATTGATTTAGCCTCTTTAGTTCCGGGAGTAGGGGTTGATGAGAATCATGCGTTAGATAACCAGATGGTATTAAGAAGCCTAAGACAATGTGTGTTATCAGGTAAGATAAAACTCATCCAATTGATCGGTGCGAAAGAGAAGTTGATTTATTCTAAGCAGACCAAAGAAATTTTAGATGAGCTATGTGCTTTGTCACCGGATGTGATCCACGCTGCTTAGTTTTAGTGTCACCGTTAAGCAATCTAAATTTAACATATTTGTCACGATAGACCGCTATGCTGCTTGCAAAATCCAATAACAAGACAAGTAAAGTCAAGGAGCAAACATGTGGAAGCGTGAAGAGCAAGAGTCTCAATTTAGTGAAATGATCGAAGCGAGGCTCTCTCGTCGTCGTTTTATGGCGGGTAGTGCGGCAGTCAGTGCAGGCGCGTTTTTATCTTTAAATCCAGTTGCTAAGGCTGTGGCGGCAAAGTCGAGCTCTTCACTGCTCAATTTTGAAGCCATTCCTGTCTCAACGGCAGATGCCATCGTTGTTCCTAAAGGGTATAAAGCGACTCCGTTGATTTCATGGGGTGACCCCATTTCTGTTGATGCTCCTGAGTTTGACCAAAGTGGTAAACAAGATTCACGAGCACAAGAGCTTCAATTTGGTGATAACACTGATGGCATGAGCTTTTTCCCCATTTCGGATGATCGCGGTGTACTTGCGATTAATAATGAATACACCAACTACGAATACTTGTTTGATCACAAAGGTAAATCGATGACAGCAGATGATGTGCGTAAAGCGCAAGCTGCGGTCGGCGTTACTGTCGTTGAAGTGATGAACAAAAATGGCCAGTGGACGGTTGACCGCGCAGGGAAGCGTAACCGTCGTATCACGGCAAACACACCAATGTTGCTCACAGGGCCAGCTGCAGGCCATACGCTAATGAAAACCGCCACTGATCCTAAGGGCTTAAATCCACTGGGAACTTTTAACAATTGTGCGAATGGTCAAACGCCGTGGGGGACATACTTAACGTGTGAGGAGAACTTTGATGATTTCTTTGGTAGTAACCAAGATGGCGTGAAGTTAACGGCTGATCATAAGCGTTATGGTATTGAAGCCAAACCCAGTGATTATCAGTGGCACCAACATGATGAGCGTTTTGACGTTGCGAAAAACCCCAATGAGCCAAACCGCTTTGGTTGGGTGGTGGAAATTGATCCGAACGATCCAACATCGACGCCACTTAAACGCACGGCGTTAGGCCGTTTCAAACATGAAAATGCGGCGCTTACTCTCAACAAAGATGGCCATGCTGTGGTCTATCTGGGGGATGATGAACGCGGTGAACATCTATACAAATTCGTTTCAAAAAATCGCTACCAAGCTGGTAACGATGCGGCGAATCGCAATTTATTAGAAGAAGGAACCCTCTTTGTCGCTAAGTTTGATATGAATGAGAAAGAACTGAAAGGCTCGGGAAAATGGCTTGAACTGACCTTTGGTAAAAATGGTTTAACGCCAGAAAATGGCTTTAAGGACCAAGCAGAAGTGATGATTTTTGCTCGCCGCGCAGCGACTCAAGTGGGTGCTACGACAATGGATCGTCCTGAATGGGTTGCGATTCACCCTGATAATAAGCACGTGTTCTGTACACTGACCAACAATAAAAACCGAGGTAAAGAGGGGCAGCCTGTTGGTGGTCCTAACCCTCGCGCTAAGAATAACTATGGCCAGATTCTGCGCTGGATGCCAGCCAATGAGGATCACACTAGCACTGTGTTTGCATGGGATCTGTACTTGATTGCGGGCAACCCAACGGTACATAAAGGCGATCTCTATGCGGGCAGCGACAATATCTCAGCAGACAACATGTTCAACAGCCCAGATGGTATCGGCTTTGACAAAGCGGGTCGCTTGTGGATTCAAACCGATGGCAACTATTCCAACAAAGGGGATTTTGCCGGGCAAGGCAACAACCAAATGTTGTGCGGGGATCCAATTACTGGTGAAGTGAAACGTTTCCTAACTGGGCCGATTGCTTGTGAAATAACAGGGTTAACTTTTTCACCGGATCAAAAAACCATGTTTGTTGGCGTTCAACACCCTGGGGAAGATGAAGCGCCATCGCATTTCCCATACGGTGGAACCACCAAGCCACGTTCGACCATTATGATGATCACTCGTGAAGACGGCGGGGTGATTGGCGCATAAGCCCTGATCATTTTCCTCTGAAGGGAGCTGCGGCTCCCTTTTTAACATTCCTGCTGTTGGTCAACGCTGTTGCCATCATCCATTCATGGTCTTGGCGCCTCCTATCTTGCACGAAAGAAGACGTTGTTTCGGTTAGGCAGAACATGGTCTGGTTTGCCTTTCCTACACATTATGTATGAATTCTTTGTGTCAGGAAAATAAGTAAAAAGGGTGAGGTCTGGGCGATTATTTTCCCTCAAATTGACAATTGCTTGATACGTTCTTTGCGTGTCGTCCGTTATTATGTTGATCTTCAATAATCCAGCGGTGTCTATTGAGCGTGAAAAAGCAAATCCAAATCAAAAAATCGGGCTTAGTACTCTTAGCCTTGTTCTCGTTGCTGTTAGTTCCCATCTCATTGGTTGGGTCTTCGATTGATTTGACCACACCAGTGAGCGAGGGCGTCGGTGCATTTTTTACCTATTTAACCGACACGGCTGGTTGGCAAGGTTTTGGCTTTACCTTTGCTTTGTTGGCTTTTTTGGCAACACGGACAGCGACTTCCCGCATTGAACTGCTTAACTGCATTACTCAAATTGGCTTGTTATTGGTGATTGGTATGGCTGCCAAAACGGGTTTAAAACATCTGACAGAGAGCCCGCGCCCGTACACTGAATTGATGACGCATCAACTGCTTATTCCAAACCCTGCGCATTTTTATAAATTGAGTGAATTACAAAAAGAAAGTGTGATGACCGACATCGCAACCCAAGTCAGTGACTGGCGCTTACGTCATTGGCAGGGTGAAAAGGACTATTCATTTCCTTCTGGCCATACGATCTTCGCTGCTATTTGTCTGGCTTTCTTTGGTGGCTTGTTTATTGAACAAAAGCGCTATATTTTTGCGGCGGGTCTACTGCTTTGGGCCTGTGGGGTCGCCTTTAGCCGCTTATGGTTAGGGATGCATCGTCCGGTTGATTTATACGGCTCCTTGCTGTTTGTCAGCATGATTTACCTTGTGATACCCAAAGTGTACCCCTTAGATCACCCTAAATTAAAACCACTATTAACGCGTCTTCATCTCTGTTAACGGGTCACGAGTCATCATAAAAAAGCCAGCACATTAAACGTGCTGGCTTTTTTGTAATCACATTTTACTATCACATAAGTAACGGCAATCAGGCAAAGAAAGAGGAAGCCACACCAATCAAACCACCGAATACTCCACCCCAAACAACCAACCAGCCAAGGTGCTGTTTAATCATCTTCTGTACCATCTCTTTCACCAATTTAGGCGTGAGTTCATTGAGACGTTGATCGATGATGTTTTCGATGTTAGCGGTGATCTCTTCAATCATCTCAGGAGCTTCTAACTGCTCTTTGAGCGCTTGTTTAACGCTATCGCTTTGGCTGATATCAATCATAGATTGCTGCATTTTTTCGACAAACGGTTGCTTGAGTGGTTGTAGCGCGTCGGTTCCACCAAACATCGCCAGCATGCCGCCAAATGGAGAGTTTGCAATCACTTCGACCAAAGAATCAAAGGTTGGGTTGAAGTCAACTTTGGCAATCACAGGCTCAAGATCCAACGTTTTACTGCCCGTCATCTCTTTACTGAGGAAGCGGTCAATATTGGACTGGGTGAAAAATTGCTCCATCATCAGGCTCTTGATTGCGGTTTTGAACTCTTCAAAGCGAGCAGGTATCACACCCGAGCCATATAGTCCTGGCACTTTTTCAAACAGCATGTGAATCGCAAGCCAGTTGGTGATTGCGCCAGAAAAGGCAAATAAGCCCGCATACAGCGCAATAGTGTTATCCAGTTGATAGCCCGCAGAAAGGAGCGCTAGCGCAATGATATTAGTGAGTAAGCTCTTGTTCATAATCCAAATCTAGTTAAATAAAGGGAATGGGCGAATTCTAAGGAAAAAGAGTCAATTGTGGAAGCATCAACGGAGCGCAAACTCCGTTGATAAACCATTAAGCAATCTCAATGTCGTCGCAACCGATAAAGCCACCCGTTTGGTGCGCCCATAGGTGTGCATAAATGCCGTTTTGAGCGATCAACTCTTGGTGTGTGCCTTGTTCAACGACGTTACCTTTATCGAGTACGATCAACCTGTCCATTGCGGCAATGGTTGATAAACGGTGAGCAATGGCAATCACGGTTTTGCCTTGCATCAGCTCATTTAAGCTCTCTTGAATTGCCGCTTCCACTTCGGAGTCGAGTGCGGATGTGGCTTCGTCGAGTACTAATAGTGGCGCATCTTTTAACAGCACGCGGGAAATCGCAATTCGCTGGCGCTGGCCGCCAGACAGTTTTACGCCGCGCTCGCCCACTTGCGCATCATAACCTAGGTTACCAAATGGGTCGGTGAGTGTTTCGATAAACTCATGCGCGTGTGCCTGTCGGGTGGCTTGCAGCAGTTGTTCTTCGCTCGCATCAGGGTTGCCATACAAAATGTTATCGCGGATCGAGCGATGCAGCAGTGAAGTATCTTGCGTCACCATACCAATTTTGCTGCGTAATGAATCTTGGGTGACGTCATTGATCGCTTGCCCATCGATGCGAATTTGACCACCTTCAACATCATGAAAACGAAGCAGTAAATTAACTAAAGTCGATTTGCCAGCGCCAGAACGCCCTACTAAACCCACTTTTTCACCCGGTTTAATGGTCAGGTTTAAATGGTTAATAACGCCTTTATTCTCGCCATAGTGGAAACTCACGTCATCGAATTCGATGCCACCTTGTGCAACCTGCAACGGTTTTGCGTTGGGTTTATCTTCAATGGTGATCGGTTTCGAGAGGGTTTTCATGCCATCCACGACTGTGCCCATGTTTTCAAAGAGTGCACCGACTTCCCACATGATCCATTTCGACATGCCATTAATGCGCAATGAAAGGCTGATCGCAATCGCGATTGCACCAATACTGATGGCACTCTGCATCCATAGATAAATCGAAGTCGCCGCAATCACGAACACCAAAATATAGTTGGCGAGTTCAACGCACAGGTTAAAACCAGTCACTAAACGCATTTGGCGGTGAACCGTGTCTAAAAAGCTCTCCATGCCTTGTTCGGCATAGTCGGTTTCTCGGCGGGTGTGTGAGAACAACTTGACCGTGGCAATATTGGTGTAGCTATCGACAATGCGCCCCGTCATGGTTGAGCGAGCATCGGCTTGTTCTGATGCCACTTTTTTAAGCTGTGGTACAAAGTGAAGTTGAATGCAAATGTAGGCCGCGAGCCAGACTAGCATCGGCACCATTAAACGCCAGTCTGCTTGCGCCAACATCACCACAATCGCAGTGAAATAGACTGACACATAGACAAACACATCCAAGGTCTTCATCACGGTTTCGCGGATGGATAACGCCGTTTGCATTACTTTAGTGGCAATTCTTCCCGCAAAGTCATCTTGGTAAAAAGAGAGGCTTTGTTTGAGCAGATAACGGTGCGCTAACCAACGGATCGACATGGGATAATTGCCGAGCATAGTTTGGTGGATCAACAGTGAATAGATGCCAATCAAAAGTGGCATGATCACGAGTACTAAAACAGATAAACCGATCAAGGTGTCTCGGTTCTCAGTTAGGAAAGTCTCTGGGTTACTGGATGAGAGCCAATCCACCAGCTGGCCCATAAAACCGAACAGTGATACTTCAACAACGGCAATTAACGTGCTGATTAACGCCATTAAAATGAGTGGTTTTTCAAAGCCGCGCGTGTAGTAACGACAAAATGCCCATAAGGTCGCAGGAGGCTGTTTGGGTTCCTCTTTGGGAAAGGCTTGGGTAAAGCTTTCAAATTTTTTATACATCGAAAATCCTTATGCCAATTCTCGCTAAAGTATGAGAGACCAAAAGCCTAGAACGCGAGAATCTAACGTTGAACTCCTATAAGGGGAGCAAATGATGGAGTAAGCCGAACAGAAGTATAACGAAATCACAACATAAGTGGCGGATTACTTTTCGCGCTTGGCTCTAGAAAACGGCGCCTGATTAATACGGTGGTTAATGCAGCAAGCATCGGCTCGAATGGTCAGTAACGTCCATCGGGTGAAAAAGTGAAGCGAGTTAAATATCGTTATCGACGATAAGAGAACCATAAACGAGTTGCGTTACTTTTAAGTGAGTTTTTACTGTGAATATTTTTTGAATAAGGGTGAATATTTTTAGATGTGATGATGATTTTGCCGTAATTTTTAATGTTAAAAATAGTTTTCTCAGTAATTAATAGGAGTTATTCGATGAAATAACCCAAAATTCAGTCAATGTTGTTTTAACATTATGCTTACAATTGGCCTAAAGTGAGTAGAAGGGAAAGTTTCTATGATGTTGCAGGAACAAGTGATCACACAGCCAGCCGTGAATACGGTACAAAATGCCAATTGTGTCGTAATGGTGCCGCCAAAAGAGTTCAAATTTAACGCTCAAACGGCACAAGATAATGAATTTCAACACCAAGTTGCATTGAGTACCGAACAAGTTCGCATCCAAGCCATGGCCGAATATCAAAGCATGGTTGAGACGCTGCGTCTCGAAGGCGTACAAGTAGTGGAGTTTGATTACCCATTATCTGAAGTGGAAACGCCAGATGCCGTCTTTCCCAATAACTGGTTTAGCACTACGCCAGAGGGAACCTTGTTTACCTTTCCGATGGCTTGTAAAAATCGACAGCAAGAAGTGCGCCCACAAGCGTTGGTTGAAGCCCTTACTTTGTCAGGCCGCAAGGTATTGGCGCAAGATTCGTTGCTCGCGTATCAAGACCAGCAGGCTTATCTTGAAAGCACCGGTGTGATGGTGATGGATCACCTTAATCGAACCATCTATTCGGCGTTGTCACAGCGCTGCGACCGTGAAGTGCTAGAGGAGTACGCCAAACGTATCGGTTATGATCGCGTGGTCTCTTTTCAAACGGCGTTGCCTTCAGGCCAACCGGTTTATCACACCAATGTGATGATGGCGGTTGGTGAAGCATTCTGCGTGATTTGCGATGAAGTGATCCCGGAGTTTGAACGCCGTTTTGTGGTTAAATCACTGGCCAAAGATAAACAGATCATCTCAATTTCACTTGAGCAGATGAACTGTTTCTGCGGCAACATTTTACAATTAGAAACGGCGGCAGGGGATAAAGTGATCGCTATGTCACAATCGGCGTTTGATGCCTTTTCGCCGGCGCAGCGTGCGCAGCTGGCCAGTCACGGTAAGTTACTGCCGTGTAATGTGAAGACCATTGAGGATATTGGCGGTGGTTCGGTGAGATGTATGTTAGGGGAAGTGTTTTTGCCTTCTATTGGCTAAGATTGATGTACTCAACGCCATTTTTGCCATTTTTCTTCACCTGATACATTGCTTGGTCGGCCAATTCATATAAGGTTTCAAAAGTATGCGTTGAGGTTGTGAATTGGCAAACACCAATACTAAAGCCAATTTGCACTTCTCCATGGCTTAATTTTAGTGGTGAATAGGCTTTGGTGAGCAAACTGTCGATAAACTGCTTTAACGTTTCTGTGCTTTGGTTGATGCACAATAGGACAAACTCATCGCCGCCCAAACGAGCAATCGATGATGGTTGAGGCGCATTTTCTTGAAGCCATTGAGAAACTTGGAGTAGCACGAAATCCCCAGCTTGGTGCCCAAGATGATCATTGACGGTTTTAAAGTCATCCAAATCGATAAAAATTAGTGCCGCAGGGTGTTCGACAAGATCATTCATCTCGTCAAACTTAGTTTCTAGCGCTTTTCGATTTAATAGGTTGGTTAATGGATCTTGCGCGGCGAGTTTGGAGAGTTCTAATTCATAATGTTTTTCATTGGTAATATCCGTGTGGGTGCCCATCATGCGCAGCGGCTTTCCATTCTCATCATATTCAACGATTCGGCCGCGATCCGACACCCAGCTTTGACCTCCATCTTTGCGGATCATCCTGTGTATGACCTGATAGGTGTCAGCCTTGCCATTCAAATGGTCCTCAAAAGCGCCCACGGCTAAGTCATAATCATCGGGGTGGAGCTTGCTTTTCCAAATGTCGACGGTGGCGTCTAGCTCGTGTGATTGATAGCCAAGCATATCACCCCATTCTCTATTGAATATTTTAAGGGTTCCGCTAGGAATGTGTTGTTCCCAAAGACAAAGACCAGTGCCTTCTAGCGTTGCATTCAGTTTTTCTTCAAGAGAGCTGTTTTCTTTTTTGAGATGCTCAACTTGCTCTTCAAGCTGCTTGATTCGTTTTAAGTACTCTTCCATAAACCGTGATGAACCGAGTCTGCATTTATGTCGAGTGTGCCACAGTTTGCCGATGGATTCACAAGGTTGTTGATATCTTGTTCAACATACATCTCATTTTTTCCCGTGGGTCACAAAGCTTATTTGGTTTGAATAAATTTGCTGTAGGTACTGACTCGGCCGTTGATGTACTCAATACCGCAGTGAATACTGTGTTCGTTATTGCCAACAATCTGATATTCGACAATAAATTCACCGCTGATCACTTTGATAAATAAGAAACCGTCGATGACTTTCCATAATCCTTGCAGTGTTTTTTCACCAAACAGATCTCGCTCGACTAACGTGCCATTAGGCTTTAAATGCAAAGCGGAAGAAAAACCGTCTACATTCACTTTTACCCAAGTATGCTGGTGAGCCTCAAAGCTTAATATTTTGCGTCGACACTTAACCCATTCTGCCAGCGCTTGCTCTTGGGTTGGGGTGAGCGTAGGGAGCGCTTCCATTTCTAAAAGGGTGTGATGCTTTTCATACCAGAAGAGTTGTAAGTGAAGTAATTTCATTGGTTCTCAGAGTGTTATGCATCGGGGCGTTATCAAAAAGCAACTCTGCGCGATTGTGTTGGTGATGTCAATATTTGCCAAGAAAAGCTACCGCGCTCACGGGGGAGAGGGCGCGGCATTATCCAATATGAGGATGAAGGATGCATAAAAGATGCACCCGAGCACAATTTATAGGTTGAATAAATGAGCTATAGGTTGAATAAACGAGGCGAATCAGCGGCATCGCAGGCTTGATTTAGCCGATGTTGCGCAACACGAATATTGTGTTTCCAATGTTCATCTTGCGCCCACATTTCGATCACCATAGGTACAACACAGTTTGCCTCTTTCAGCGTTTGGGAAATAGCATCGAAATTGACTTCTCCTTCACCAATCACCAAGTCTCGAAATTGGCCCGTGGAACTAGAGGTGACGCAATGAGTATCTTTAAGGTGGATCTGAGTAATGTGTGGCATACCAAGTGCCAATTCAGTACACACATCGTAGTTCCAACCTGAAATGTTGCCTACATCTGGATACGCCATAAAATAGGGGGAGGGTACTTGCCGCTTTAGAATTTCGAACTTACTGAGTGAATTAAGATAGCTGGTATCCATGATCTCCACTGCCAGCATTACGCCAGCACGCTCGGCCAATTTGGCGGCAAGCTGCATGCCTTCAATGAAACGTTGATGAGTTTCTTTATTAGCGGGTTCGTAATAGACATCATAGCCTGCGAGTTGGATGGTGCGAATGCCCAGTTTGTAAGCTAAGGTAATCGCTTTCTCCATGTGCAGAATGGCTTGCTCTCTAATGGCGGGGTCTGACGAGCCAAAAGGAAACTTGCGGTGTGCACTTAGGCACATCGATTGTAGCGGGATTTGGTATTGCTCACACCATCTTCGTAGCTGATAGATGGTTGCATCATCCCAGTCTAAGCGTTGACGACGTTCATCCGACTCATCGACGGATATCTCTAAAAAATCAAACCCCAGCTCTTTCGTTGTGGCGAGCTTTTCTTCCCAACTGAAATGATTGGGGAGCGCTTTTTCATACAACCCGATACGTTGGCGTGGCAAATGTTGATACATACGGCCTCCTAGCACCAAAAACGATCGATTTGACTGCGCAGTGCTTCGGCAGTGACGCGACCTTTTTCACCGACCAATGCACGCCCCGCAATGAAGGTTTTGGCCTTAATGCCTTCAAATAAATAGAGATCTTCTGGCACGATGCCACCTGTGATGGAAAGTTCAAGCCCCATATCGGATAGAGTTCGCATCTTCTCAACATCTTCGCTTGTCCAACCAATACCGGCCAGTTCGGCATCTCTTGAACGGTGATAAATGGCTTGAGTGATACCAAGGTCAATCCACGCTTGTGCATCAGCAAAGGTCCAGTTACCGTAAATTTCGATTTGGATTTCGCCATCCAGTTCATCGGCGACTTTCTTACACGCACTGATGGTGGCGATATGCGCTGCGGCAGAAACGGTGATCCAATCCGCGCCAGCTTCAAATGCCATTCGCGCTAAAATAGCGCCGCCATCGGTGGTTTTCATATCGCACACTAGAATATGGTCAGGGTGATTATGGCGTAACGTTTTGACGGCCTTCATGCCTTCAGCAAAGGCGAGGATGGTGCCGACTTCGATGACATCCACAAAGCTTGCTACGTTTTTTGCCACTTCGATGGCAGAAATAAGGTCAGTTTGGTCGAGAGCGATTTGGATCATTGGTTTAGTCATGAGAGTTATCCTTGAATTTTGTCACGGATCAAACGGGCGAGCCCGTCGTGATTGTTATCGGTTGTACAAATCAGTTTGGCGTGGGATTTCACCGTATCGTCGGCATTGAGCATCGCCACACCGAGCCCAGCGTAGTCGAGCATTGAAATGTCGTTATGGTTATCGCCGACAGCCAACACGTGATTAGCGTGGTAGCCAAGTGATTGCACATATTCAGCCAAGCGCTGACCTTTACTGTTGCCTTTGGCAGCAAAGTCGATGCGATTCGACCATGAACGCTCACCGTTGAATGTTTCTTGTACCCAAGCTTGTTGGGCAAGACGTTCAACGGAACTCGGTAGCCCTTCAACCACAAATTTCCAAATAAACGTTTCTTGCTCGACGCGGTGACGAAACGAGTCAATTTGCTCGATTTTGGGCTGTGCTGTTGGTGGGTACTGGTTAGCCCATTTTTCCAACGCTTGCATGTAGGCGATTGGGCTACGCTTGGAATAGGTCATCGCGTCGGTCACATACATCACCAGTTTCATTTGAAACTCTTTAGCCAAAGCGAGAAAGGTCAATGCATCTTGCTTGGTGATGGCATTGTGCTTGAGCACTTTTTCATTTTGGTAGTCATACACATAAGTGCCGTTACAGCAGATGATGGGGGTTGTAAGCCCCAATTCTTGATAATAGGGTTTAGCCGCCGTGTGGTGACGGCCTGTCACGATCACCACGTGGCAGTGTTGCTGCGCCTGTTGAATCGCTCGCTTTAGCTGAGGATGAATGGTGTGTTCATCAGTCAACACCGTGCCATCAAGGTCGAGCGCGAGAACTTTATACATAGCCGCTACCTTTGGCCGTAGTAAGCGTTATCACCATGCTTACGTTGATAGTGTTTATCGGATAATTCCGGTTGAATTTTGATGCCACTGTTGAGTGAACGAGTCGCCAGCGCCATGGCGGAAATCTCTTCCAAGACGACAGCGTTATGAACGGCATCGTTAGCATCTTTGCCCCAAGAGAAAGGAGCGTGCCCGGCGACAATCACACTTGGCACCGCCATCGGATCAATGCGACGATGTTTGAACTCTTCGATGATCACAAGGCCGGTATTTTTCTCATACTGGCCAGCGATTTCATCGCAAGAAAGTTTGCGTGTGCAGGGGATGTCACCGTAAAAATAATCGGCGTGAGTGGTTCCTAAAGCAGGAATGTCAATGCCCGCTTGCGCCCAAATAGTGGCACTGCGCGAATGGGTGTGTACCACTCCGCCAATCTCTGGATAAGCTTTATAGAGTTCGAGGTGAGTGGCGGTATCACTGGATGGATTAAGTGTGCCTTCCACAATCGCGCCGTTAAGATCAACGATCACCATGTCATCGACTTTCATCACATCGTATTCTACGCCTGAAGGTTTGATGGCGATGACGCCCTTCTCGCGGTCTATTTCTGATACATTGCCCCAAGTGAAAGTGACTAAACCGTATTGGGGAAGCTTAAGATTTGCCGCAAATACTCGCTGTTTTAGTTCGCTATACATGACATCCTCACTCGACCAATTGCGCCGCTAACGCTTCATCAATCACTTGGTAAACATCCTGCGCGGTATGACAACGGCGCAGTTTATCGAGATCAACGCCAGTCTCGCTCTCTTCATCATCCAGCACTTGGGTTACTTCCATTAATCCTTCCATATGCTGATCAGACGAGCTGCCCGCTAAGGTGATCAGCACATCGACCGGTTCATCTTCGCCGTCAAAATAGACAGGCGTTTGCAGCGTCACTAAAGCAAAGGCGGTTCTGATCACGCCATTTTCAGGACGAGCATGAGGCAGGGCAAGATTAGGCGCGATGACGATATACGGGCCTAATTGTTCAACGCTGCTGATGATGGCATCGTGATAGCAGGGGTGGATGGCTCCTGATTTGATCAGCCTATCCGTACCGATTTTGATCGCCTCTTGCCAAGTGCTCGCCTGTGCATTTAATTGAATGGAGTCATTGTCGATCAGTGATTGTTTCAGTCCCATGGTTCTATCTCCAGAGTGGGTGCCAGTGCGTCTGGCACCTATTGTTGTTTTTGTACTTATCGTTTTGTAGTAAATAGCTATTTCAAAGTGACAAAGTTTTTATCGATGATATCGAGCAGCTCATCACCAAAAGAGTTCGGATTCAGCATGTTTTGTACGCCGAGCACAAATTTGCCTTCTCCGGGCTCCATCTCACCAGAGAGATGTTTTGATGAGACGATGATGTCGGTGGTGGCGAGCTTAGATTTATAATCAGACACTGCACAGGAATCCATCACGTGTGGAATGCCTTTCTTCTCTAGATACTTACCGATTTTCATCTTCATCATCATTGAGGAGCCTTGCCCATTACCACACACGGCTAAAATGCTGACCGGGCGCACGCCATCACTGACTTTCAGTGCTTGTTCGACGGCGGCGATGACGTCTGGCTCGTCACTGATGTTCACCAAACCTTGTGCATCTTCCTCTTCACGCAGTTTTTTAGAGGCAAAGAACATGTACACACCAGCCAATGCAATCAGTACAAAGAAGAACAGTTTTGAGACGGATAAGCCTTGCATGATTGGCGGGAAGACTAACGCCCAGTCGGCCATGCCCATCCAGCCACTGAATTCGGTGCCGTATTGGTTGAAGATGTGAATGGCCCATGCTGAGCCAACGACTTCGATGATACCCATCACAAAACAGATCTTCATGACCGCGCGCCAGCCGCCAAAGTGGTTGGCAAAAACACCAATGGTTGCGTTGGAGAAGAACATCGGGATAAAGCCGGGAATGATCATGATCGGTGCATCAAAAGCGAGCATGGCCAGCACCGCGGTAAATTGACCAATCGCGCCCCACATAAAACCAAACACCATGGCGTTAGGTGAGAACGCGTAGATAGCGGCGCAGTCAATGGCTAAAACCGCGTTAGGAATGACGCGCTCTGAGATACCTTTAAAGGCTTCAGACAGTTCGGCAACGAACATACGCACACCCGCTACGATAACTTGAATCGCTACCGCAAATTTAAGGCCAGTTTCCAGAATGTAGATAGACCAATGGGTTTTTCCCGCCATTGCTTGCAGGTTGTCTAAACCAAATGAGAGCAAAATAATGCCGAAAAATAGCGTCATCACAATCGCGGTTGCGGCAATACTGTCGTGGAAAATGTGCAACCATTTAGGCAGCTCAAGGTGGTCGACACTCTCGTTTTTGTCGCCCAATTTGGGGGCAATCTTAACTGCAATCCAAGACGCGACTTGTTGCTGGTGGCCGATGGAGAAACCGGCTCCACCCGTGACGGCTTCGGTGGGTTTGAACATAATGTTGGAGGAGATAGACCAGTAGAGCGCCATCAAAACAGCCGAATAAAGGATGGTTTCCCACATGCTTGCGCCCAGCACAAGGTAGAACACCGCAATTAACCCTGCCTGTTGGAACATAATATGCCCCGTTAGCATGATGGTGCGAATGCCTGTGTAGCGGCGCAGCAAAACGAGCAAGATGTTGATCGCCAGTGCCAGTAGTACGGTATAACCAACCCAAGAATAATCATCCCCCATGATTTCCATGGTGGCCATCATTGAGGTGTACGGGTCGATAACCGAGCCAGTTAAACCATGATATTCCGATAATTTCTCAATCACAGGCTTAAAGCCTGCCACTAAGGTCCCTGCACCCACCTGTACCAACATAAAGCCGACGATGGTTTTGATCGACCCTTTAATGATGGTGGTGGTATCTCTTCTTAATAACCAGTAACCGATAAGGGTGACTAAGCCCAGCAGCAAAGGTGCTTTAGTCATTACTTGGCTATAAAAAATGTAGAAGATATCGTAGATGAACTGCATATCTTTACCCCTTGATTCTCTATTTATCGTTATGTGTATTCCCGTCTTACTCGAAGCTGGGTGTAGGTCAGAGTGAATCAGCAAGGTGATGCCGATTTCAATCCTGTTTTGCTCACGAAATAGACTTTACCAATCAAAAGTAATCATTCAATGCTCATTTGTGATTATTTTGATTTTTATCAATTTCTTCGCCAAATGGAGACATTATTTGATACTCAAGTCACAGTTAAAATTTTATTTCAAATAAAATCAATTGGTTAGGTTTTATTGTGAGCGAGAGGGAAGTTTTGTTCGTCCAGTGTTTGACATTGTGATGGATGAGAAATAGAATCAAAACAAATCATAAATAATCACCAAGTAATCACTTGATGAAAAGATAAGGTGATAACCATGAACGAAGTACAAAGACATAACGAGATACTGTCTTTGCTAGACAATATGCACACCATCAACGTCACGCATATTATTGAGAAATTTAACGTGTCACCAGCAACGGCACGCCGCGATATTTCTAAGTTAGATGAGCTAGGTAAGCTAAAGAAAGTTCGCAATGGTGCTGAACGTTTAGAGATTAGAAAGCGAGCGTGGACGCCGTTAAATATCGACAGTACGGATCATTTCCATGAAAAATCACAGATTGCCATGGCTGCGGCTAAGCTCTGCAATCCAGGTGACAGTGTGGTAATTAACTGTGGTTCGACCGCCTTCTTGCTCGGTAAAGAGTTGTGTGGTCAAGATGTTCAAATCGTGACTAACTATTTCCCACTGGCCAGTTATCTTATCAATGAAGATCACGACGATGTGATCATCATTGGTGGGCAGTACAACAAAGCACAAAACATTTTCCTCAACCCCGCCCCTGATTCGTTAGGTGGTTATGCCGGACATTGGATGTTCACCAGTGGCAAAGGGCTGACGGAAAATGGCCTATACAAAACCGATATGCTCACCGCCGTTGCCGAGCAACAGATGCTAGAGCAAATCGGTAAGTTAGTGGTGGTAGTGGATAGTTCTAAAGTTGGGCAGCGTACGGGCATGCTATTTTGCCCCGCCAGCAAGGTTGATATTGTTATCACTGGCAAAGCCGCCGATCCGCAAGTTATCCAAGCGCTACAACAGCAGGGGACAGAAGTGATTCTGGTATAGAAAGCACTTCGCTCTACACATTCTAATAATAAACACAGGCTCAGTGTCTTCACCTTTGGTTAAGACGCTTGGCTCCCTACATCCAAAATTTGTCTAACTGATCGTGAAATAAAAGGTGTTGCTATGAGTAAAATTGATGAAATCACACGCGATTCATGGGTTCTCAGTACGTTTCCTGAGTGGGGAACTTGGCTGAATGAAGAGATAGAAAAGACCGAAGTGGAAGCTAACACCTTTGCTATGTGGTGGCTTGGTTGTACAGGCATTTGGCTAAAAAGTGCCGGTAATACCAATCTTTCGATCGATTTTTGGTGTGGGACGGGTAAGAAAACACAAAAAAATGCCTTGATGAATCAACAGCATCAGATGATGCGTATGGGGGGCGTTCGTGAACTGCAACCCAACTTAAGAACGTCTCCTTTTGTGTTGGACCCATTTGGCATCAAAGAGATAGATGCCGTGCTGGCGACGCATGATCACGCTGATCATATCGATATTAATGTCGCAGCGGCTGTGCTGCAAAACTGTGGTGAGCATGTGAAATTTATTGGGCCACAAGCTTGCGTTGACCTGTGGCAAGGCTGGGGAGTACCGAGTGAGCGCTGCATTGTGGCGAAAGTGGGTGATTGCATTGAAGTCGGCGATATCAGCATCCGAGTGCTGGACTCTTTTGATCGCACTGCGTTGATTACGCTGCCTAAAGGTGTTTCATCTTATGATAAGGGGATTCTTGATGGTATGGATGATCGCGCGGTCAACTACTTATTGGAAACCTCCGGTGGCTCAATCTACCATTCAGGTGATTCGCATTATTCGAACTACTATGCCAAGCATGGTAATGACTACAAGATTGATGTAGCGCTGCTCTCATACGGTGAAAACCCACGAGGCATCACAGATAAGCTGACTGCATCTGATATTTTGCGCGCAGGCGAGGCGTTAGATTGTGAAGTGGTGATCCCATTCCATCACGATATTTGGGCTAACTTCCAAAATGACCCGCGTGAAATTGAAGTATTGTGGCAAATGAAAAAAGATCGTCTGCAATACGGTTTTGCGCCATTCTTTTGGCAAGTGGGTGGAAAATACACCTACCCAACCGACAAAGGACGTATGCATTACCAGCATTTCAGAGGCTTTAAAGACATTTTTGTCGATGAACCAGAGCTGCCTTTCAAAGCATTCTTGTAATGTTTTGAAAGCAAAAATTAGAGAAAGAGAAGAGAAAGAGGCCAATTGGGCCTCTTTGTTTATTGGTAATCTCTTTGCTTATCGGTAGTGATGTACAGCACTTAATTTTATACTTCAGGTTGGTAGTGCAAAATTGTCATTGATATGGGCGACTGTAACAACTCCCCTTCTGCATGGCCGGGTTGTACGTTACGTAAATTGGTATCGCATATCACTTCCCAGTTTTGGTTACGATCTTTAGGTAGAGTAAAACGAGCGGGTGCGTTGGTTTGGTTGATCAAATAGAGCATTTCAGCCCCATCCGATCCAATGCCCATCTGCAATGCCACAGAACTTAAGCGGTTCCAATCATCATGTTCCATCAGTGTGCCATCCACGCGTCGCCAGAATACGCGGTTGGCATTACGTTCCTCACCACTAAAAGCACGAATAAAGGGCACCATATAAAGGTGTCTTGCCGCCACCATTTGACTCAACCAATGTTTGAAGTAGCTTTTGCGTTCGGTCATGTTCCAGTCAAGCCAACTGATCTCATTGTCTTGGCAATAAGCGTTGTTATTACCTTGCTGAGTATGAGAAAGCACATCCGCGGTGAGAATATGAGGAATGCCAAAAGCAAAAAGTAAGCTCGCCATCATATTGCGTTTTTGCTTTTCGCGAGTTGCTTTTATCACCATGTTCTCTGTTTCGCCTTCGACGCCATAGTTGTCGGAGCGATTGTCACCGTGACCATCTCGGTTTTGTTCACCATTCGCTTCATTGTGCTTATGCTTGTATGACACCAAATCTTGCATGGTGAAGCCATCATGATAAGTGATGTAATTGACGGTCAGTTTGTAGGGCCAGTTGGCGGCACTGTACAAGTCGCGCGAGCCCATTAAGCGTGTGGCGAACTCTTTTAAATAGCCTTGATCGCCGCGCCAGAAGCTGCGTGTGATATCACGTAATTTGTCGTTACATTCATTCCAACCGAAAGGAAAATTGCCTACTTGGTAACCGTTTGGACCGATATCCCAAGGCTCTGCAATCAATTTAACTCGTTTTAACGTTGGATCTTGCGCCACCGCTTTAAAGAACGCAGCATCGGGGCTGAAATTATCGCCATTTCTTCCAAGCGTTGCGGCCAAATCAAAACGAAAACCATCGACTTGGTATTCGCTAACCCAGTAGCGCAGCGTGTCCATGACTAGGTTAAGGGCGGGTTGATAAGAGAGATCAATGGTGTTACCACAACCGGTAAAATTCGCGTAATGTTGGCCGTGCTTTAGATAATATTTAGGGTCGAGTGCTTTTAAATTGAAAATAGGCCCATCTTCGCCCCCCTCTGCTGAGTGGTTATAAACCACATCCAGTATCACTTCAATTCCGTGACGATGCAGTTCTCTGATAGCCGTTTTCAGTTCCGTTACCGCATCTTTTTGCGCATAACGTGGATCTGGCACCATAAACAGATAGGGGTTATATCCCCAATAGTTGACTTTGCCCATATCCAATAAATGTGGCTCATGCATACAAGCCGCGATGGGCAGTAGCTGTAGTGTGTTGATGTTTTGCTTGCGATAAAACTCCAGCATCTCCTCACTGATTAAGCCTAAATAAGTACCTTGTTCTGCTTTAGGCACTCGTGGATTGAGTTTGGTCACTCCTTTGACATGGGTCTCAAACAAAATAGTCTTATCGCGAGGTATGTGTGGCTTTTTAGTTGATTGCCAATCGAATTGATCGTCAACCACGATACACTTAGGCAGCTCGAAACTCTTTTTTGAACTAAATGGTGTTTTATAGCCTAAGTTTTTATCTATCGCCTTCGCGTAGGGGTCGGAAATATAGTGCGGCTCGTCACCATTTAAAATGAGGTAACCGTATTTTTGCCCTGCTTTAATGTTTGGCACATGAGTGTACTTCACGCCCGCATATTCATTCTCTAACTCGTGGGTGGTGAAACTTCCCTGTTGATCAAACAGAGCGAGTAGAAGCTGTTTATTTGCTGGAGCATGAATAGCAAAATTGCAACCTGTGTTGTCAAGGGTTGCACCGAGTGGGTAAGGGCTAGAAATAGTACATTTCATATGGGCATCTTTAATTGTTATTTTGCTGCACGTCATCGCTTTAAGTAAAAAGCTTTGTTGATATTAGGTCAAGCGCCCAATGAATAAAATTTGAATGTAATTTTATTTCATTTTAATGATGTTATTGGCCCTAAATAGTGATCAATAAGGCATTTTGTATTCTATTTTATAACCATTAACTGATCTCCTCCCCCTGAAATCCGTGATCCGTGCTTTAAAAACGCCATACTATAAAATTACTCATCCTTTCTCCTCCCCCCCAAATTACTTTGAGGTGGAGGAAGCAAGCCTATTACGCCTTTAGTAGTCTTATCACCGTTGAAACAACTGGGGACTTAGTCCCGTCTTACCTCTTCTTTTAGCGTCTATCTGTCAACTGCCTTGCAGGTTCCAATAGGAGAAGAGTGAAAGTTTTAAATGCTGTCCGTAGTTAAAATTTTCCATAAATATAAATCGTCCTTAATGGAGTTAAGAATGAAAAAAGTAAGTGTAATTGCTGCCGCAGTGGCTGCTACTCTAGCAGCAGGTTCTGCTTTTGCTGCAGAAACTGATTTTCATGGTTATATGCGTGCTGGATTTGGTGCCAACGCTGACGGTGGTTCTCAGTACTGTTATGGTAATGGTGGCCCAACTGTATTTGGGCATGCAGTTGGTCGTCTAGGTGATGAGTGTGATGTATATGCTGAACTCTCCCTTAATGTAAACAAAGTATGGGAAAGTGCAGAAGGAGATTCTTTCAACTTACATACTTTGGTTGCTTACGGTACTTATGAAAATGGCGGCTTAGATTATCGTGGTAACTCTTTCCAAAGTATCGGTGTTGATCCTGATAGTCCTTGGAATGGACAACGTGCAGCATTCCGCGAAGCTTGGGTTGATTATTCAATGTCTAATGGTATGAAACTTTGGGCTGGTAACCGTTATTATGGTCGCAAAGATATACATATCTTGGATATGTATTATATCAATAACTCAGGCAATGGTATTGGTGTAGAGAATATTGATGTTGGTTTTGGTCAGTTCCATGCAGCTGTTGTTCAACACAAATGGAAAGCTCCATTGTCAGTCGTTGACGATTCAAGTACGCCTATTGATGAATCAGCAGTTTTAGAAAATACACAGGTATATTCTACAGCTAATTCAATTGATTTGCGTTTAACAGGTATTGAAACAAATGATAAAGGTAGCATGGAGTTTATCCTTCTAGCTGCTAAGCCTTCTCATACAGATGCTCAAGAAAAAGCGATTGAAGCCGATGTAGGCAATGCTGGTGATTATGGTTTAGATAAAGCAGGTTTCTCGTTCACTGCCGAGCATACCCAAGGTCACAGTATGGGTTTCAACAAAGCTGTGATTCAGTACAACACTGAAGGTTATGCATGGTCTGGCTTTGTAGGTAACCACCTTGGTGACTCATATAATATGGAAATGGGTCAGGAAGGTCGAAAATCGATTCGCTTGATTGATTGGGGTGTTATCGAAGGTAATAAGTGGGATCTTGGTTATTCTGTAGTTTATGCGCAACTTCTTGATAAAGGCAAAGGTGCATCTGGCGATGCTGAAGATGCGACTGCTTTAAGTGTTGTAGTTCGTCCTTCATACAAATGGTCTGAAACTATGAGTACAGTATTGGAAGTAGGTTATTACCAACAAGACTTTGGTTCTGATTGGGGTGCTGAAAAACAAGACCTGAATAAAGTGACTATTGCACAACAATGGCAAGCAGGTAAAAGCTTCTGGGCTCGTCCTGCAATTCGCGTATTTGCTAGCATGTATGATGGTGATATGGCTGTAGAAAATAATGATGTTATGGTTGGTGCACAAGTTGAAGCTTGGTGGTAATGACTAACATATTAATGTCTGAATAGTTTAAAGTAGCCAGCAATATGCTGGCTACTTTCATATTTCGAATAGGTCTTTTTATGAATAAAAAAAACTGGTTAGTGCTATATGGATTAACTCTTTTGACAGGTTGCTCTTCTTTGAAAAGTGTATCAAATGAAGTTGTAGGCAATGATGTTAAGGTTGTTTCAAGGGTTGAAAGCATCAAATGGAATACTGTTAACATCCCTAGTTCGTTCTCATTTGTTTTTTCTCCGGAAAGCCAGTTGTTAAAAATGGATGGTTTTACTAGTCCTGTGTCTG
Source organism: Vibrio sp. V04_P4A5T148 (assembly GCF_963875605.1). Taxonomy (NCBI): domain Bacteria; kingdom Pseudomonadati; phylum Pseudomonadota; class Gammaproteobacteria; order Vibrionales; family Vibrionaceae; genus Vibrio; species Vibrio sp. V04_P4A5T148. Next base: position 53,971 of record NZ_CAWNMS010000080.1, on the reverse strand, counting down.
GATTTTCGTTTCCAAACCCAGGAATTCCGATTCTTCTCGAGGTTAATGCGCCAGTTAAAGATCTTTCTGTATTTTCACCAAGTGTGAACGTATATGATCAAAATATGAATTTAATTCATAAGTACACATCTGATGTCTTTGGTTATGATCGTAATAACTTTGTTAAAGGTGCCGTATTATCTGGGGAGATTCAACTGAATATACCAGAATCTATTTCTATGGCACACGTCATTATTTATACTACCTCAAAAGATTTAAAAGAGACGACTACTATTATCCATCCAGCAAAAGCGATGGCTATTTCTAAACGAAATGATCCTCCAGCGATTGATGACCTTCTCGCGAATCACAGTAAATATGGCACTCTTTCTGTATCAATAAGAACTAAGTCTACATTCAGTTTATTTGGTGAGTCAAAATCACCTTCAGCTCCAAATATTCCAAAACCAGTGCCAGCCCTAAAAGTTGTTAACGTTCTACCTGAAACTCAAAGCTATTACTATCAGGTAATTGAATTAGCGGTAAAAGCGAACGATATATCTAAAGCACTTAGCTTACTTGATGAAGCCAAAGCGCTAGGTATTGATGGAGCACAAGAAGTCTTTGTTAAAGCCGTGAATGAGAAATAATTAAAGATCGTACTACTGGCGTTCCTATGTGGACGCCTTTCTTTTTCTAGTCTCAAAATTCTGAGCTTTGATTACTAAAGATGACAAGCGAATTATCACTTCTCTCACTTTAGAATTCACTAGATCATTCAATGCAGAGATAAATATCATGGAACCCAAATGGTGGCATAGCGCTGTGGTATACCAAATATACCCGCGCAGTTTTTACGATTCTAATCACGATGGTATCGGCGATTTAAATGGCATTATTAGTAAGCTTGATTACCTTGCAGAGTTAGGCATTAACGTTATTTGGCTATCTCCTGTTTATCAATCTCCAATGGATGATAACGGTTATGATATTTCTGACTACCAAGCAATAGCTCAAGAGTTTGGTTCCATGGAAGATATGCAGCGTTTACTGAGCGAAGCACAAAAACGCAATATTAAGATAGTGATGGATCTTGTCGTTAATCACACATCGGATGAACACCAATGGTTTTTACAAGCGAAGCAATCGCGAGACAATCCGTATCGAGATTACTACATTTGGCGGGATGCAAAACCGGATGGCAGTGTACCGGATGATACAGGGTCAATTTTTGGTGGCAGTGCTTGGCACTGGGATGAGCAAACGCAGCAATATTACTTCCACCTTTTTTCCAAACGTCAGCCAGATCTGAATTGGGAAAACCCTAAAGTGCAGCAAGAAGTGCACAGCATGATGAACTGGTGGATTGAACAGGGCATTGGTGGTTTTCGATTGGATGTTATTGATTTAATTGGCAAAGAAATTGATAAGGGCATTACTGGTAATGGCCCGCGCTTGCATCCGTTATTACAGCAAATGAATGCCGCCACCTTTGGTAATCAAGATCTGCTGACCGTGGGAGAAACTTGGGGAGCCACACCAGACATTGCAAAACTGTACAGTGCGCCGAGTCGTCGTGAGTTATCGATGGTTTTCCAATTTGAACACATCACTTTGACGTGGGAGCAGGGTGACAAATGGAACCCTATTCCGTTAGATCTTAAGCAGTTTAAACAGGTATTAACCAAGTGGCAGATTGAGCTTGCCGATCAGGGTTGGAATTCATTATTTTGGAATAATCATGACTTGCCACGCGCTGTATCTAAGTATGGTGATGACAAACGCTACCGAGTTGAATCTGCGAAAATGTTGGCAACGAGCTTACACTTTCTGAAAGGCACGCCTTATATTTATCAAGGCGAAGAGATTGGTATGACGAATGTGGCCTTCGATTCTCTCGATCAATACCGAGACATCGAGACGTTAAATTTTTATCGTGTGAAGACAGAATCGGGCGTTTCTCATCAGCATATGCTAAATGCTATTCATCAAAACAGCCGCGATAACGCTCGAACGCCAATGCAATGGTCAGCGGATAAACACGGCGGATTTACTCAAGGTTCTCCGTGGATAGAGGCGAATCCTAACTACCTAAAAGTCAATGTTGAACAAGCGCTCGCTGATAAACAATCGATTTACCATCACTATAAAAAGTTAATTGCACTGCGTAAAAAACACCTGTCCATCGTCTATGGATCGTTCACGCCTTTATTTGAAGAACATGACCAAGTGTTTGGCTATGTGCGTGAGTACCAAGGTGAGCAAATTGTCGTGGTCAGTAATTTTTCATCGGCCACGGTTTGTTTAACAATACCCGAAAAGTTTCAATCGAGAGCGGTGGAGTGTTTGAGCTCTAATTATCAAGAGATTGAAAAATTAGAAGAAAACCTAGTACTCGAGCCTTATCAATCCATCGCGGTTTTGATGAGAGAGTAAAGTGAGTGGCTCATTTTTGATCTGGAATGAACGCAGCGATTTGGCTGCGTTTTTTCATTCATTGACCCAAATCGGAATCTATTCCTCAATTAGTGTGATTGTGCGTAACACTCTTGAAAAGAGTACGGTACTATCTTAGTGCTAAGGCTATGTGGCTTAATTAATCCACGAGCATTAGATATAGAGTGGCCTCTCTGTTTTGGATGAACGGATTTGACTGTTTCGTATGCTTTAAATGGTTCGAGACAGAATGAATGTGGTCAGACTTTTTCAAAGATTGAGAAAAATGGTCGATAATGAAGTTAATCAGCTAAATAAGATTTGAATCAATGAGCACTATTGGGATTGCCATAGGCGCAACCGGGTTATCACTTATCCTTATCTTCGTGTGGATGTTTTCGCTCTCTTTGCGCAAAAAACGCTTAGAGGAAGAGAGAAAAGAGAGAGAAATCGCTTATCGCAAAGCGATAGAAAAATCACGTGAACAAGAAAGACAAGATCGCTTGTTTAAGGCCGAAACAGGCCATGTGCCGACGATTTTGTATTTAGCGAAAGAAGCCGAACGAACCAACCTCAAAGAGGCGATGTACTGGTATGACAAAGCGGCAAATTATGACAATGTTACGGGAATGTATGGTGTTGTTCGGATTTGCCAAAAGTTTCGAGATGATCTGATTTTGCGGGAAAAAGAGAAGTTTTGGCAGACTTGTATTGCAGGCATTGAAGGTAACTTAACCGCAAAGTATGAAACTGGCATGGCCTATATTCATGGCCGTGGCGTGGAAGCGAATACTGCGAAAGGAGTCTCGTTAGTACAAGAGGCTGCGGAAGCGAATTTGCTCGACGCTGTGATTTTTATGGGGGATTGGTGTGTTTCACATGACAATATTGCGCCATCACCAGCGGATTCAACATTTTGGTATTCCAAAGCCGCGAAGCTAAATAGCCCGATAGGACAGATGAAACTAGGCTTGAATTACCTTAAGGGTGTTGGTGTCGCAATGGACCACAGTAAAGCTTGTTATTGGTTAGAGCGAGCTTCTGAAAAAGGTCATGTAGAGGCGATGTATCACGCAGGAGAAGCTTGGATAGATAAAGGTTCAAATGGCAATGCTATTGCTTATATTTGGTTATTTTTATCGGCTAATTTTGGTTTTGAACCGGCAAAGGTGCTAAGAGATCAAGTGGGCTCACGTATCGGTGTCGATTCTGTTGTGGGGTTGCAATCGTTGGCCAAACCACTCATGAAGAAAATCGGCGCGGGTACTGTAAGTAAACACTCAATTATTAAGGCGCTGAACAAGCTCTACAAACGTGGGATCCCTATCCCAGAGAAAGGGGAGTTACCTGATGAAGACGATCTCTCATTGAGCGTAGTGGCGGATGCCTCCGAAGAGCTTTTGTCATCCAAGCCATCTGATGATCATGAGGTTCTAACGCGATTAGATTTCTCCAATACTTCAATGGACAGGTAATGTTGGATCGATAAAGTGGCTAAGCACTGTAAATAAAAAATCTCTGAAATGAAAATCCCCAGCGAATCGACTGGGGATTTTTGTTGGTATCGGTTTTAGTGTATCGAATGATTATGCTGATTTATTGTGCTCAGCTTGGCAAACCGCAGCGGTGAAGACAACATCTGTGGAGCTGTTGAGCGCTGTTTCAGCTGAATCTTGAATCACGCCTATGATAAAGCCAACGGCAACAACCTGCATTGCTACGTCATTTGAAATGCCAAATAGCCCACATGCGAGCGGGATCAGCAGCAGTGAACCACCTGCCACACCGGATGCGCCACATGCAGAAACAGCAGCAACGATGCTCAGTAGCAAGGCTGTCATCAGGTCAATTTCAATACCTACTGTGTTTACTGCAGCTAGGGTGAGAACCGTGATAGTAATGGCGGCACCAGCCATATTAATGGTCGCACCGAGTGGAATCGAGACTGAATAAGTATCTTCATCCAGTTTTAGTTTCTCACACAATGCCATGTTTACTGGGATGTTGGCGGCGCTTGAACGTGTAAAAAATGCGGTGACACCACTTTCACGCAAGCACTGGAACACCAATGGATACGGGTTTTGGCGAGTTTTCGCGTACACAATGATTGGGTTGACAACTAATGCGATGATCAACATAGCACTGAGCAATACGAATAAAAGGTTGGCATAACCAGCCAAAGATTCAAAGCCAGTCGTGGCAAACGTGGATGCAACCAAGCCGAAAATACCAAACGGTGCTAGGCGAATAATAAAACGCACAATTTGTGAAACGCCGTGGCTTAAATCTTCAAATACGGCTTTAGTTGTTGCTGAGGCATGGTGTAAAGCTAAGCCCAACCCAACAGCCCATGCCAGAATGCCAATATAGTTTGCACTCATTAGAGCATTGACTGGGTTATCAACCAGCTTAAACAGCAGGGTATTAAGCACTTCAGCGATACCTTGAGGAGGCGTTGCACCTTCTGCCCCCGCAACCAATGTTAAGGTTGTAGGGAAGATAAAGCTCAATACAACGGCAGTAAGAGCGGCGGTGAAGGTCCCAAAAAGGTAAAGCACCACGATTGGGCGCATATAAGTGTGTTGGTTTTTCTTTTGGTTTGCGATGGACGCGGCGACCAAAATAAACACGAGGATCGGCGCTACGGCTTTAAGTGCGCCAACGAAAAGGTCGCCAAGTAGGCCGACGCTTTTCGCATCATCGGGTGAAAGGGTTGCTAATATCCCGCCGAGAACGATACCGGCGAGTATTTGCAGAACCAAATTGCCACGCGCAAAACGGGCGAAAATATTGTTGCTTTGCATAGTTATCCCTGCAATAAATCGAATTACATCCTGCATGACCTAAATACTACGAAGCCATAGCATCGGTTATGGTAGACAAATAGAGTTATAGTGACATCAGTGAACTCCACTGAAGGGGGTAATGATATCTACGCGGGATATTGTGTCTAGAATTAATTGATAATCAGCACAAATAATTAATCAATGTGTGGAAATGCAATCGATTTTGAGCGAAATGTAAATAAAATGTAGCATTTGTGGTGATGGAATGATAAGCCACTTGTCGGGATGTCTCGCTCTCGCCATTAGGCTGGTCAATGAGCGGTTAGTGCGATGATAAAAGAGGGTAAGCCAACATCGCTCACCCTCTTCTTTTTAATGGTGTGCCATACCACTCATCACTTTTTTTACTGGTGCAGTAATGGTTTGCTGCTCACCATTGGCAAAGGTCAGTTGTACGTCAATCTTTTCACCTTCAACCAATGGTTTCTTCAAATCAAAAAGCATGATGTGTAAGCCGCCCGGTTTGAGTTCGACGTGCCCTTTGGCTGGAATTTTAAATTCAGTGACTTGACGCATTTTCATCACATCTCCTTCGGTGATTACATCATGCAACTCAACTTTCCCTGCCACATCGGTGTTGGCCGATACAATGAAACGGTCCGTTTCACCTTTATTCATGATTTGAGAAAATACTGCGCTGGTGGTGGCGGTTGGTGCGGTAGCACGTGCGTAAGGGTGATGTACCATAATATCTGTGTTCGCAAAAGCAAGTGGGCTAAAGGCAAGGCTTGCTAAAAAAAGAGCATTGAGCTTCATGTTATTTTCCTTGTGATGACGTCATTATTGTTTTGATGGCTTCAACAATGGGAGCCGGTGAAAGCGTGTGTGGAACTTTAGTGATTAATGTTCCATCTGGTTGTAAAAAGTAGAAGTAGGAGCTGTGATCTAATGTGTATTTCAGTTCAGATCTCTTTAATTCGGTTTTGCGGAAAATGACGCCATACTGATGCGCCAGTGGTGTTGTAATGTCTAAAGGAGCAGAAAGTCCCTCGATCATAGGGTGGAAATATTGGGCGTATTGATGAGAAGCATCGGCAGCGTCACGCTCTGGATCGAGAGAGATAAATAAAGGGCGCAGCTTTGCTTTGGTTACATCATCTAGTTGATTGAGTGCACCTGCTAACATAGCCAGAGATGTTGGGCAGACATCTGGGCAGCGTGTAAAGCCGAAGTAAACAACACGTATGCGTTCATCTTTAGTATCAAAAATAGAGATGGGTTGATTTGCTTTGCCAAATAAAATTACTTCAGAAGATGAGCTATTACCGCCCTCTAAATCCATACTTTGCTGCGTATCAAAATAGGTTTTTATGCCAAAGCCTAATACAAACGCAACCACCAATGCCAGAGACCAATTTTTACTCATCTTTCCATCCTTATTGCCGGGAATACTTGGGTACGACCATCAGAGAGCTCGCCAATCCATGTCATTTTTTCAGTCGTGCAAACTGGGAGTACAATCTGTGCTGTGTAGAGCCCGTCTTCCTGCGGCGTCAGTACATATTTAGCGGTGCCCATCTCCATCTCTAGCCCATTGAGTGTGAGTGTGAGTTTACTTGCATTGGCTTGCGGCCATTCAACGGTCAGAGTGTTAGCCACCAAAGGTTGAGATTTATCGTGTGCCAATGTCATGACAACATCTCCTTGTCGACAAGGGGTACTCGACAACTGGCAATATCGATTAATGTCTGGAGAAGAGTTTGCTGAAGAGAGCCAATTGAAAATATCGCTGCTAAAGTAACCCGCTAGCAGGGCTAGAACAAAGACGCCGATTTTGATTGCGTTGTGCATGGGGACAATCCAAGCGGTTATAAAACACGAATGTTATCACAGCTATCTTTTTGCAGTGGTGACGAATGGATAAAATGTGCAATAAATCAATATAGAAAAGGTGAGTCTCCCCACGTTTACTCATTCATGCTATGCGGTGTGATTTACACATCGTGATGTTTTGCATATTGCTCCAAGCCAAGCACGAGGGCAACAGCGCAAAGCATCAATAAAATGGCTACCAGCAGTTGCGAAGGCTGTGAAGTGATGGACTCAAATTCGAATGGAGAAAGGTTTCGCTGTAGCAAAGGAACGAGCTCGCCGTGAGAATTGGTTCGCCAAGTGAGCGTTTCTTTCCAAGGCCAGATTTTGGGTAAGGTGCCGATCATTAATCCAGTAAGAAAAATTAAGGTCAAGTCTCTAAATTGTTTGAGTAACCAAGATAATACGTGAGAAAAACTCAGTAAACCACCGATACATCCGAGTAAAAAGAGTGCCAAAATATCGGCTTGCATCTCTTTCACCGCGCCCAGTACCGGTGCGTACATACCAATCAGCAACAGGATAAAACTGCCAGAAATTCCCGGTAAAATCATGGCGCAGATGGCAATAGCACCGGCTAGAATTGTGTTCAGCGCTGTTGGTTCCATCTGCATTGGGTTAAGCACCGTAATGCTGTAAGCAAACGCAACTCCCAGCAAAGCGAAGAGCAACCGAGAAAGTTTGAATTGCTCAATTTGTTTCACAATATGGAATACCGAAACCAGAATTAAACCGAAGAAGAATGACCAAATGGGAATAGGATGCGTGGTTAACAGCCAAGAAATGAGTTTAGCCAAAGAGAGGATACTTGTGAATATCCCCCCAAACAGTGCGATCAAGAAGAAGCCATTAATATGTTGAAATGCAGCGGCTAACCCATCTCGTTTGACTATGCGCAATAAACTCGGGTTAATCCTACGAATGCTTTCAAGCAAAGTGTCATAGATACCAGTGATGAATGCAATGGTTCCACCCGAAACACCCGGCACAACATCGGCGGCGCCCATGGCCATCCCTTTTAAAAACGTACTGAAATAGTTCATTGAATCTGCATGATTAAGTGTATGTGCCGGAAGTATATAATGAAATAACTAAGAAATGCTTGTACAAAAGATGAGTGAGTGGTGCTGGCTTAAGGTGAAAAAGCGCAGAAAGTTAGTTTGTTTTATAGCAACTGGGTGAGTATTGTTTTGCATTCGTTTCGCATAATGCAATTTGCGTAATGCGAAAAAGTACTACATTTTGATGAATTAATGCGATGCACAGCTAAAAAACAGACCTTTTTTAGTTGGCATACTTCATGCATAATGCTATTCGACCCTTCTTAAAGCCGAGGGTCACCTAGCCAACTGACGTTGTTAGTGAATGAATTTGTTCACACTATATATAAGCCAATCGCATCATTGCGGTTGGCTCTTTTTTTGTCTGTTAGGTATGATACGCCTCCTCGCTCGTCTAATGAGAGTTTGCAAATGACAATCAAAAGCCGTGAGCGAAGATGTTTTTCGAGCAAAACCAGTTAGGCCATACGTTCGTAAAACCCATCAAATAAACATCGTATATCATTGAAAATAAACAATATCCATAAGGATGATCCGTATCGATCAATCGTATTTTTTTCGAGTTTATCAAGCTTTTCTTTGATGATCTCCAAACTCATTAAGGAAGATGAGTGAAGCAGTAATAAGAGGTTATATGCACCATTTAATTTCAATTGGGCCCCTTGAGTCTTTCTTAATCGCTATTAGCGTGCTTTTTTTAGGTCACTTTATTAACGCAAAACTGCCTATCTTGGAAAAATTCAACATTCCTGAGCCCATCGTCGGTGGCTTAATTGTCGCTTTCGCGATCACTCTTCTACATTTTTACGGCTTAGATTTAGAGTTCTCATTGCCGTTGCAGAATATTTTTATGCTGATGTTTTTCAGCACCGTAGGCCTTGCGGCTAATTACACTCAACTGGTTAAGGGTGGCGCAAAAGTCTTTCTTTTCCTCGCTGTTGCCTCGTTTTATATCATCATCCAAAATGGCGTCGGTGTATCGTTAGCGACGGCTCTTGGTCTTGACCCACTGATGGGGTTGATCGCCGGTTCTATTACCCTCTCGGGTGGACACGGTACGGGAGCGGCGTGGGCTCAAACATTCAACGACAATTATGGGCTTAGCAATACGCTAGAAATTGCCATGGCCTCAGCGACCTTTGGTTTGATCATTGGTGGGATTATCGGTAGCCCAGTTGCCCAAAAACTCATTAATAAAAACGGGTTTGAATCTGAGTATGGACGAGGAACCAAAACGCACGATAAGTTCCCAGAGCTGGTTACGTACAATGAATATGAAGAAGATAAAGTCACCGCTAAGAAAGTGATCGAGGGTTTGTTCATCCTTCTTATTTGTGTCACTGGTGCTAAATATTTAGAACAGTGGGTAAGTGCATTTGAAATCAAATGGTTGATGATCCCCGATTTTGTCTATGCGCTTTTCATCGGTGTGTTCATTACCAATATACTGGAATTGACGAAAGTTCATAAAATTGATGCTGAAACCGTTGACATCTTAGGCACCGTTTCTCTATCGCTATTTCTTGCAATGGCACTCATGAGTTTAAAGTTATGGAATATTTTTGACTTGGCTGTCCCATTTCTGGTGATTTTAGCGGTGCAATCGGTCGTGTTGGGTATTTTTGCTTATTTTGTGACATTTAAAGTCATGGGATCAAATTATGACGCTGCTGTGATCGCTGGTGGGCACTGCGGTTTTGGTCTTGGAGCAACCCCAACCGCTGTGATGAATATGGGCTCATTGGTGACACGATATGGGCCATCACCACAAGCGTTTATGGTAGTGCCTATCGTAGGTGCATTCTTTGTGGATATTGTGAATTTGGTTATCTTGCAGGGATATATTTCTTTTCTAGGTTAAAAACAATGCAGTTAAAAGCAATGTAAAAAGTAAAAACGCCCTGACTTAACTTGTTTAACAGGGCGTTTTTATTACTTCAACGTCAATTTGGTGCCATCAAACTTCAGTTGACCTAATAAACTTTTCGCATTTTTGACACCTTCTTCATCAAACTGCACTCCGTAACGAGCATAGTGCAGTGAGCGTTGCAAGTTACAAACTTTACCCATCAAAGGCGCAAAGAATTGGCTGCTGCGAGGATCAGTAAATAATTCGAGACTAATCTTATCACCCACTTGGAAAGTACGCCCAAGAGGAGGTGTGACAAAACGACAGCCACTTTTGGAGAGATCTCTTACCTCACAATCCGACTTATGCGTTCCTACCGTTGCTTTTCCTGCTAGATTCACATCGTAACGAGCTTCTTTGCGCAGTTGGGTCACTTGCATGCTGTTGGGAATAGATAACATGGCGAGCGGTATAGGCTCTTGCAATACATGTAACAACTGGCTACGAAAATGGATTAAAGCTCCTTCGCCACGTGGTGAAATAGCTCTGATATTCATCCAAAAACCTTCTTGGAAGAAAAAAGAGAGATCATCTGCGGAAATTTTAGGAATTTCTACAAGGAGATGGGAATGAGAGTAGGTACCGATAAATGACGTTTTACACTGGAATTTCGTACCAACGGGAGTGGTTATACTTAAGGTTAGTTCGCTACTGTGTTCAACCATAGATAACGCATCAGTACTATTAAGTGTCGATAGGGTTTTATTACGTTCGGTTGAACGGTTTGGGTTCTGTTCATCTTTCAGCACTGCCGACTGCGATTCCATCTTAATTTTCTCCGTGATGCAGTAGCTGCATTTTATTCTAATTTTTGTAATAGTTTAAATTCTAGGGGTAGATGTTGGAAGATTCAATTCTGAGAATATCAATTTATTTGATTTATATATCAATTAGGACGTTACCATGATTCATGAAGTGCAACATGATATACAAAATTGTCAATATAAAGTACATCTTGAGGGAAATCTATTCGCAACTGTGACATACCAACAACAGGATGAAGTGTTGTTTATTACTTCGACTCGCGTACCGGATGAACTTCAGGGTAAAGGATACGGAAAAATAATGATGGAGAGTGTATTACCGCAAATTGAAGCGCAAGGTTACACCATTAAACCTGTCTGTAGTTATGTTGTGCATTATTTAAATCGACACAGTGAATGGCAGCATTTATTGCATCGAGAGTCGTAGCATACAAACCCATTAGCTCGGTGTTGTGTTTACTTTTAATGTGACCGCGACCAGTGCATGGTCAGTACTAAAGTTATCGAGCTCATAGCTCGGGTTGACCAGATGTTGATCAAGCACAGTATAGTGGCTGATATAGCTTTTCATTGGCTGGACAAAAGGCGCGAAGTCTGCGGAAAGAAGAATATAGTCGAGTACAGATCCCGTGGAGCCGGCGTAATGAGTGGCTTTGCGAGGCTGCTCAACACTCTCGGTATGCAGATCCCAAGCATCGTAAAGCGCATAGTCAGCCAGCGGTTGTTGTGTTTCTGGTCTGCGGTATAAGGCCTGCGATAGTAGTCCTTGAAACTCCTCGTGATGTAACGGTTTATTAAAATCGCCCATTAGCACACAAGGCCGCCCAGTTTGTTTTTGAGTATTGACGATATATTGGTGAGTCAGGTTTGCTTCAAAGCCTCGCTGAACAGTAGAGAGCCAGCGTCCTAGCGTTTCTTGTTGCCATTCATCGATCAGATGATGAGGTGCCGCAGGCGATTCTGCCGGACGTTGAGATTTAAAATGCACAATATAGACATCGATATCCCCGAGCATTGGCAGGCAAACCGTAGCGTGTAACGGTGTACGATTAAAGCAAAAAGGGGCAGCTTGGTTTGGTAGCGTGCCATGTACGGCGCTCACTTGGCGCAGAGAATAGCGAGAGGCAATTACTACAACCGGATGGCTATAGATGTATCCATCTTTGACGATAGGTTCATCTACACAGGCCACATACGGGTAGCCTAAATCCATCATCTGGTTGCGCAGTTCATCAAAACTGAAAACTTCTTGAAAGCCAATGATATCGGCATCCAGCTGTTTGATCTTCTGGCTAAACCATTGCTTTTTTTTCTGCCACTCTGCTTGCGTGTAAATATTGTCGAACTGATAATATGCGTTCGGCGGAGCTAAATAATTGAATAAATTAATCGTTGCGAACGTAATCGTCATGTTAAATCCCAATATTTGTGTCTCGGTCGATCTTATACCCGAACGGTGTAATTTAGCAGTGCTAATCCCTAACCTTGTTTCCTGTTGTGATGAGCTCTCGCCTTTTAAGGCGACTTGAGTATATGATGCGCTGAAACATAGATAAGGATCTCTCATGTACCCTAAAGCCTCTCAAGGTTGGCGCACGCCACAAAATTTCCTATTGATTATCTCCATTATTGTGCCGATTGCATTTTCTAGTTGGATGGCACTGTTGAATAATTTCGTGATTGAAAAAGCGAATTTCGATGGTTCAGACATTGGCTTATTACAAAGTGTACGAGAAATCCCCGGATTTTTAGCCTTCACCGCCGTATTCGTTTTACTGTTCATTCGAGAGCAGCGATTTATCCTGATCTCATTGGGTATGTTGACGTTAGGAACCGCGATGACGGGTTTTTTCCCTTCTTTAACCGGGTTACTGCTCACGACATTATTGATGTCGACTGGGTTCCACTACTTTGAAACGCTTAAACAATCCTTGTCTTTGCAGTGGTTAAATAAAGATGAAGCGCCAGAAATGCTTGGCAAACTCATTTCGGTTGGAGCACTTGCATCACTGATCACTTACGGTGCTTTGTGGGTAATGTTAGAAGTGTTTCAGCTCGATTTTAAATGGGTCTATGTCATTTCTGGCGGTGCTGGTTTTGTGCTGGTGTTGATCATTGCCTTTGCCTTTCCTGAATTTAAAGCGGAAGTGCCACAAAATAAAAAGCTCGTGCTACGCAAACGTTATTGGCTGTATTACGCCTTGACCTTCATGAGTGGTGCGCGTAGGCAAATTTTCACTGTTTTCGCTGGTTTCCTTATGGTGGAGAAATTTGGTTATTCAGCGGCCGATATTACCTTACTGTTTTTGATCAACTATTTGTTCAACTTTTTGTTTGCTAAACGCATTGGTAAGTTCATTGGTGTAGTCGGCGAGCGTAAAGCGTTACTGTTTGAATACACGGGGTTAATTGTTGTTTTTGTTGGGTACGGTCTTGTACAAAACGCACATTGGGCGGCGGCACTTTATGTGGTTGACCACCTCTTTTTTGCCTTGGCCTTGGCGATTAAAACTTATTTTCAGAAAATTGCAGATCCTGCGGACATGGCGTCTACAGCGGGAGTTTCTTTTACCATTAACCATATTGCGGCCGTGTTCATCCCCGCCACGTTTGGTTTAATTTGGCTTATCTCTCCGGCGAGCGTTTTTTATATTGGAGCGGTAATGGCACTTGTTTCGCTGCTTTTATCACTCAATATTCCAGTAAAACCCGAAGCGGGTAATGAAGTGAGAATTCTGCGTTGGAGCGACAGATAACAAAAGGGTCGTTTACGACCCTTCGGAAAGTTACTCAGTGCACACTTGGTTGCGGCCATTCGCTTTCGCACGATATAAGGCTTTGTCGGCGCGGTAGAATGTGCGTTGTGTATTTTCACCATCTCGATGCAAGGTTATACCGATACTGACGGTTAAGCCGCGCTCACCTAGAATATCGTGCCAACCAAATTGGAATATGCGTTCTCGATAGTTTTCGGCATGCATTTCAGCTTGGTCGAGCGAGCAATCTTCTAAAATCACCAGAAACTCTTCTCCACCAAAACGGACACAGGAGGAGCCTCGGAATTTAAAGTAGTTTTTCAACTCACGTGAAACATTGACTATCGCTTTGTCACCAACCAAGTGACTAAGTTCATCATTAATCGATTTAAAATGGTCAATATCAATGACTAGAAATGCAAATAGCTTCTCATGAAGCAACAGGTCTTTCAGCTTGACATCTAACCAGCGGCGGTTGTGTAAGGTGGTGAGTGGGTCAGTGAAGACATCCTGTTGAAGTTGGGCTACAGCATTCTTTTGATGTTCGGTGGTTTCTTTGAGCTCGCGATTTTCAATCTCAGATAAGATCAATTTCAATTGCAATTCAAAGCGCGATAAGCGACGCAGTTGATTGGCCCCCAGCTCACTAATCGGGATGTTTTTCATCAGATCAGTTTCAATTCGAAAGCCTTTTTTTTCATAAATCAGGGCGGCTTGATAAAGGCCTTGGCGCTCGCACACGGCACTGAATGCTCGATACAGCTGCTTGGCCATCGTAGGTGACGTGTATCGTTGCAGACGTTTGTCTGTACTGGCCAGCATCATATTGGCAATATGACTTTTGCCTATTTTAGCCAGGCAGTTGGCCGTTTCAATTCGAATCATATTCGATAGCCAGGTGGAATTCATATTCCCAGCACTGTACTGAACACTAGAGAGCGTAATGAGCGCTTTATCGACTTGATCCTGATGAAGATAAAGTTGAGCTTGATAGAGTGAAATTTGCCCGGTAAGAATTTTATCGCTGACCAAAATACTCAACTCTTCACACTCTTTAATTAGGTCGGTGGCGGCGGAGATTCGGTGCAGTTGAATGTAACACGATAGCATGTAAAGTTTATAACGCAGGCGTAATGAGCGGCTGGTGATTGCGTGATCAATACTATCAATTTTTTGATAGTAACGAAGGGCTCGGCTGTGCTCGCCATAAGCATCACACAGGTTACCCATGCCAATGACGGCTAGTACATATTCGTCAATGTAACCTGTGTCGACGGCAATATTAGAAGCGGACACATATTCGTTGAGCGCCGCGGCAAATTCACCGCTTTCCATTAGGCGATCGCTTAAACTGTTTTTCACAGACAAAATAATTTCGGCGTCCTTAGGCAATTCAAGTAATGCTAAGGCGTGACGAAGCTCCTCTATACTGGCGGACGACTGATGCAGTTCTGAACGATACTCTGCACTGATGATGTAGCTAAGTGCTTTTTCTTTTGATGTTGAGGCTATATGTTGTCGGACGTGATTCCAGAAAATGATGGCCTCTTCTCCGGAAACGGAGGTGGCATCCAAACCCGTATCTTTAATCTTACTGAGCAGTACTTCCATGCGACCATTCCTGAGGTTGACTGTCTTCCAGTTGTTCTAATGTGAATGGGAAACTCAAAATGTCTTGGAACATCACTTGAGGTAGCGACCCCGTTAATCCTTTTCTTTCCCAGGGGTATATTTCAATCATCTTAGCCAATACATGGAAGACGTGCAGCGCTGCATCGCCTTTATCGGCAAGAAGCAGCGCTAAGCGTTCGCTACTTAAACGAGAAACGAGATCTTTTTGGTTACAGAGCGAGTGAGCAATCTCGGTACATACATCGAGGTACTTTGAGTCGTTATGTTGGATGACAATGACAGCGTGATTAGAATGCTTCAACTCGGTCTTGAACAGCATGAGTTGTTCCCACCAATAAGTCTCTGAAACTACATTGGAGAGATGTTTCTCTGGGTCGTATTCGTGTTGACCACGAATACGGTTAATGAGTTTACGTGCTCGTTGCTCAAGTTGTCGCTTAGAGGCTCTTGCTTTATCAAGGCCAATGCGCGCCGTTTGTTCTCGAAGCATCTCAACCGTAAATTGGCGATATTTCTTAAATGAGGCTAAAGAAGCTTTAAAATCACCACGCTGCTCTGCGACTAGGGATTGTTGGTAGCAAATTTGTGAAAGTAGCTCACCTTTATCAAACGAAGCAGCAGAGGCTTCAGCAAGAAGCAACAGCTCAGTTGCTTTCTTGGAGTCTTTTCTCAGCAGTTCCAAACGAGCTCGACTAATGAATGAGTGGGCCTTCATCCACACAAGGTTATGCTCCACGGCAAGTTCGAGTGCTTTGGTGGTTGCCGCTTCCGCATCTTCGATTCGTTCAAGCCCGAGCAGTGCCAAGCCGCGAAAATCCCAAACCTCGGCTTGCCAAGTTTTATCGGGATGATCCTGTAGCGCTTCTTCTGCACCATCGAGCACCGTGAGCATATCAATGTATTGGTTAAGTAGATAGAGATCCCATGCCCACAGAATACGGGCTTTGCCTTCTAACCAATGGATACGGGCATTATTAGCAACTTTAACGGCTAGCTCGTGTGTTGAACATGAAAGTTGATATTCGTTGGTAATACGCCAAACATTACCCAGACCAATGAGGCACTCTATCTGGATATCAACTTCATCAACCAGAGCTGATTGTTCTAAGGCATTTATCCAATATTGTTGGGCGGTATAATATTTTGCCTGACCCCAAAGTTGCAGCGCGTGAATATGCAGAATTTCGGGAAGGCAATCATCAGTATCGAGGGTATTTTGAGTGGATAAGGCTTCTTTAATGTATTTTAAACCCACACGGTAGTCCATTAGACACCAAGCGCAGCGAGATAAAATGATCAAACATTGAATCGCCCCTTCTGGGAAAAAGATCTGCTGTGCTCTCAATAAACACTGCTCCGCGACGATCGACACCTTCTCCGGCTCAGTTTCAATACGGGCTCTAAGCTGTTCTATTTCAATTTCAAGAAGGTATTGGCTTTTATCCAAACGGGCTGTTCCTCAAAAGTAAGAAGCCTAAGTCACCGATTCATTATATGAAGCCAACGTTAAAGCGCACTATTTACTTTCCCAAAAGTGGGTGCATTGGTTATTCATTACCACAATAATCTGCGCTACTTCACAATCCACAGTCTAAATATAACCTAAAAATCTAAGAGAGTAGTTCTTTCAATGTCAGTGGATGTTTAGTTAATTCCAAATTTTGGGCGGCGGTGAATCCATGTTTATCTTGGTAGCACAGATTGTGCCAAGCACGAAAAATATCCAGCATTGGTTGTAGGCCGCCAGGGCGAAGTTTACGCCTCGGTTCGTTGATAAAGCTTTCGAACAACAGTTGGAAGCGTTTTTGATAGAACTCTGTTTGCTTAATCGATGCTTTATCGAGCCAAGCTTCGGGTGTTGGATTGTCTCCTGCCAAATAGCAAACACCTTTGGCAGCCTGCGCCTGATTGGCAATAGCCCAGCGATCTCGCCACCATCCCATGTGAACAATGTCCGTTTTATTCACGGAATGTCCATTTTGCCATTGCGGATCTTCCTCAACGTACATCAAGTCAACATTCTTACGCTTGATTCGCGGCAAACAGACGCTCAATGCGGCAGAACGTAAAACCGGATCTTGAGGCAGATAGATAGAAACTCGCTTATCTTCAAGGCACAAATCCAGCACGTGGAGGAAGTGAGCATAAGAGGTGTAAGGAGGGCGAATCAAGGCGCCTTTAGAAGGGTAATGAAAAGTGGTGAGGTTACCCATGGGGTCTTCAACATTACCGCGGGCTAAAATCGTTTGGTATTTCTGATCAATACGCTCGCGCAATAGCGGAGATGCGTCAGGAGTGGGTAGATTCGCTTCGGATGAATGTTCACGAGAAACAAAACGCGCGGGCGAGTGATAGGGGTTGTGATCAAGCTCGCCTGCAGGCTCTTCATTGGCGGAATAGTTTACGTGCTGACAGAGTATATAACCTGTTTTGGCTTCACCTGTTGCAAACCACAATACGCCGTTGTCGCTATGGGGCTGGAGCGGGATGTAATTGCAAGCCAGCTCATATTGGTTTGCATGATTCACCCAACGCGCATCAATCATGGCCAGTTTTCGCCGACAGCGACTGGCAATGTGCTCGACATGATCATAAAACGTTTTTGGGTTGATGGATAATTTACGGCAAATCTCTCGCACCGAATAACTCATGAAGAGTAGGCCGAGTAGGGTTTCTTGAAAAACGAGTTTTTTGTTGGCTCCTGACCACTTATCAACAAAGGTACTCTGACAAGCTTTGCAACGGTATCGCTGGCGATCGCCGCTGTAGCCAAAAGCGTGATAGAGGTGTTTGTGCGTATGAACAGATAAACCGAAATTTTGGCAATCATCACTGCGACAAGCGGGCAACCCGTCGCTGTGAAGCTGCCTTAAACGGTGTAATTCGTTTAACACTTCTCGGTTGTTAAGTAAGGGGGGGAAAGCTCCACATTCACGACAAACCATCGTTGGACGCTTCGGGTTTACGCGCTGCAGAACGTACCGTTCGGCTTCACTCAGTCCAAAGTTGTCACACGCCAATGTTTTACAAAAGTTGAGTTGTAAACCATCTGCGTCCTTGGGTAGTTGGTCGTTGGACACAATCGCCCCCTCGGGGTAATTTAAGGCTGCCAATTTGGGTGAGCAGCTGAGGTTTAAAAATTAGATACTAATCGCTGTTTCAAGCGCGACTTTCATCATGTCGTTAAAAGAGGTTTGGCGATCTTCAGAGCTTAATTTCTCACCGCGAATGATGTGGTCTGACACCGTAAGAATCGTCAATGCTTTTGCGCCTAGATCCGCTGCAACACCATAAATACCGGCCGCTTCCATATCCACACCTAAGATGCCAAGCTTATTCATTTTTTCGAATAAATCACCTTCAGGTGTGTAGAACAGATCAGCGGAAAACACGTTGCCTACCTTCACGGGCACGTTTTGTGCGCGTGCTTGATTGACGGCCGTTTCAAGCAATCCGTAATCCGCAATCGCGGCAAAATCGTGGTTGTTAAAACGGATGCGGTTAACTTTGGAATCGGTTGAAGCACCCATACCAATAACGATATCCATTAGATTGACATCGTCACGAACTGCGCCACAGCTACCAATACGGATGATATTTTTTACACCGTATTCTGAAATCAACTCGTGAACATAAATCGAGCATGATGGAATGCCCATACCGTGGCCCATAACGGATACTTTTTTACCCTTATAAGTACCGGTATAACCGAACATACTGCGAACATCACAAACCTGTTTAGCATCATCTAAAAAAGTTTCAGCAATGTATTTTGCACGTAATGGATCGCCTGGCATTAGAACGGTTTCAGCGAAATCACCAACTTGCGCATTAATGTGTGGGGTTGCCATCGTTGTTACTCCAAAGTTTTCGAGTCAGCGATTTATCCGCAATAAGTGGATTAAATTACTAATTCTGTTGAATCTGATGTGTTTTGTTGAGGCAATACTAGCTAGACCTGACACTGTTCCTTGAGAGATTTGTCACAGAATGGAGGTTAATACCCTTTTTGTGGCTCATTGATAACTAAAAGTGTTGAAAGTGGTAAGGCAATCGATTTGGGTAAACGTTTACCTTTTATGTGTACATAAATATATTTTGTATAAGGTGGTTGGAGTGTGCTATACATTATACAACAAATATTTTTGTATATGAGGCGGCGATGAGTAATCCAGAAATTCGTATCGGGATCAGTGCATGTGTGCTGGGAGAGCAAGTCCGTTTTGATTCTGGCCACAAAGCGAGTGACTTTGTGACCAAAGAGTTAACGAATTATTTCTCTTTCATACCCGTTTGCCCAGAGGTTTCGATTGGCTTAACCGTGCCAAGGCCTACCATTCGCCTGATCTCTCACGAAGAGCGTTTAGCGCTGGTTGAAACTAAAGATGAAACCAAAGATTACACGCAAGCCATGTTCGATTTCTCAGAACGAAAAGTTGATGAGCTCGAATTGATGAAATTGTGTGGTTATATCGTTTGTGCGAAATCCCCGACATGTGGCATGGAAAGAGTCAAAGTCTATAAGCATCAACGAGCAGACAAAGAGGGTGTTGGGCTTTATACCGCCACTTTGATGCGTAAAATGCCGTGGTTGCCTGTAGAGGAAGATGGCCGTTTGCATGATCCTGTGCTTCGCGAAAACTTCATTACGCGTGTCTACTGTTTACATGACTTTTATCAATCGATAGGTGACAACCCGACACCGGGCAAAGTGGTGGCCTTTCATTCACGTTACAAATTGACGTTAATGGCGCATCACCCGCAAGCGTATCGAGAACTCGGCCGTTTGGTGGCTGAAGTCAAGCAGCATCCGCCACAGTATTTTATTGAGCACTATCGCCAAGGGCTAATGGATGCGCTTAAACACAGAGCGAGCCGTAAAAATAACACCAATGTTTTGATGCACATTCAGGGTTATTTCAAACGAGCCTTAAACAAAGAGCAGAAAGTGGAGTTAGCGCAATTGATTGATGACTATCGAACTGGCGAGCTTCCTTTACTTGCGCCTATTACGTTGCTCAAACATTACATAAAAATGTATCCCGATGCTTATCTGCAGCAACAGCACTATTTATCGCCTTATCCACAAACGTTAAGGCTACGTTATGGACTATGAGAACGCACTGACTGAAAACATGATGACTGAAAAATTATACGCTATTCGAGACGTTGCCGAGATGACTGGAGTAAAGCCCGTTACCTTGCGTGCATGGCAGCGCCGCTATCACCTTGTTCAGCCACAGCGCACGGAAAAAGGGCATCGCCTTTATTCACAAGAGGATATTGCGACGATTCGCATCATTCAAGGTTGGCTGGCGAAAGGTGTTTCGATTGGCAAAGTGAGTGCATTGCTCAGTGGCAGTGAAAGCATCATTGATACTTTGGCAAATCATGGTTCAGAGCTTTTAGAGCAAGAACAATTGCTGCAAGCTTTAGTGGATCTCAATAAAGGCAAAGCGGAATCAACCATTGCTACGGTATTGAAAGAGTATCCGTTAGAGATTGTTGAGCAGCAGTTTGTCTTTCCTGTCATCGACACGTTAGAGCGGGTTAAAGGACCGTTGCGCAGTTTGCAAAAAGGGCTTTTTCAGGCACTGATGATAAGCAAGTTGAGCTCGATCATTGAAGCGGAAAACAAAGCGGCAACTAAAGGAAAATGTCTTTGCGTTAATCTTGATCCAACATCGAGCATACTGGCTTGGCTATGGTTCGTGGGAAAGGTGGAAGCTGGTTATAACCTCACTATCTTAGATGGTGTCGAAGATCTTACCGCTCTTGTTGATCATGATGCTTTAGCAAACTACCAACAGGTTGCGCTGTTTGCCAACCGAGCACTAACCGAGCAGCAAGTTCAAGCGTTACGGAAATTGCGTATCTCACTGGGAGATAAGCTTTCGTTGTCAGATGTGGTTGCTCGTCTGCACCATTCGTTAGATTAATCAGTAAGGATGTACAGTGAAATTACTCTGGCTGCGCCGAGATTTACGATCCGTTGATAATACGGCATTACATGCCGCCATTGATGGTGAAGAACCTGTTGTTGCCGTATTCATTGCAACGCCAGCACAGTGGCAAAAACACCATCTTGCTCCGATGCAGGCGGATCTTATCTATCGGCGTTTATTTGAGCTGCAACGTGAACTGCAAGCACTCAATATTGCTCTGCTGTATGAGGAAGTTGATGATTACGCTGATGCTGCGCAGCAGATCGCCACCATGGCTAAGCAGCTCAATGCCAGCGCAGTGTTAGTTAATCGCGAGTATGAAATCAATGAGTTGCAGCGTGATGAGATGGCGAACCAGTTTTGCCTAGAGAGCCAGATCGAGTGGCGAGCATACGACGATAAGTGCATTATTGCGCCCGGTTCGGTCAAAAACAAGCAAGGTGATTATTTCAAAGTCTTTACGCCTTTTAAACGAGCGTGGTTATCACAAGCGGCTCTACCTCAAATTTTACCAACGCCTATTTCTGCACATTATAAACGCATAAAGGATCTTGAGCCGTTGCTGTGGAGCGAACACCGCTCGTTCAGCTATCCACGCATCAGCAGTGATCATTGGGTGGTAGAGTTCGATGCAATTCGCGCTAAATTACGCCAGTTTTGCCGTGATAAGGTACAGAATTACCACCAGCAGCGTGATTTTCCCGCGTTGGATTCGACCAGCGCACTGTCACCTTATCTCGCAATAGGGGCGCTTTCTGCGCGTCAATGTATGGCGCGTCTATACGCTGAATCGCAACATATTGGGTTGTCTGAAGGGGCGCAAACTTGGCTGAGCGAAATTATTTGGCGTGAATTCTATCAGCATCTGATCGGGTTTCGTCCTGATCTCTGTAAGGGAAAAGATTTTGCACCTTGGGGGAAACATGTATCTTGGTGGGAGAACTCAACGGCCTTTGAACGTTGGCAGCAGGGTCAAACCGGGTTCCCTATTGTCGATGCGGCGATGCGCCAACTCAATAAAACTGGGTGGATGCATAACCGATTAAGGATGGTTGTGGCCAGTTTTCTAACCAAAGATCTGCATATCGATTGGCGACTTGGTGAACAATATTTTATGCAAACATTAGTGGATGGCGATTATGCATCCAACAATGGCGGTTGGCAGTGGTGCGCTTCAACTGGGTGTGATGGGCAACCTTATTTTCGAATTTTTAACCCTACCAGCCAAGGGGAACGTTTTGATCCGAAAGGTGATTTTATTCGTCAGTGGGTACCTGAATTGGCTTCGTTGCCAGATAAGTACATCCACACGCCTTGGAAATTCCCTGCCGTCAATTCCTTGTCATATCCCGCGCCAATGGTTGATCATAAAGTAGAAAGAGAGATAACCTTACAGATCTATAAAGACGCCAAGGATACCTGATCACCATGCTACGCAAGCTACTCTCTTTGTGTTGTTGCTGGGGTGCGCTCAGTGTGAACGCGTTTGCCGCGACTTATGATTTTCCTGCCGAAGGCAGTAGCATGGTTGGCCGAACTCAATATCACGTGATTGAGCAGGGCGAAACCTTAGCGCAAATTGCAAAACAGTACGATGTTGGGTTTTTATCTTTGATGGCGGCTAACAAAGGAATTGACCCATTTTTGCCGCAGCAAGAGTTTGTGCTAACCATTCCGTCACAAATTATTTTACCGCACGTGGCTTACGAAGGCATCGTCATCAACTTAGCTGAACTGCGGCTCTATTACTTTGAGCCTGAAAAACGCAAAGTGCATATTTTCCCCGTCGGTATTGGCCGTATTGGTCGTGACACGCCCGAAATGGAAACCACTATCAGCCAAAAACGGCCGAACCCAACTTGGACACCTCCTCAATCGATCCGCACTGAATATAAAGCGAAAGGTATTGAACTGCCTGCGGTGGTGCCTGCTGGGCCAGATAACCCGCTTGGCGAATACGCGCTTCGTCTCGCTTATGGTGCGGGTGATTATTTGATCCACGGTACCAACAAAGATTTTGGTATTGGTATGAGAGTCAGCTCAGGTTGTATTCGTATGGATCCCAAGGATATTGAATGGCTGTTTAAGCAGGTCCAGCGTGGCGAGAAAGTGAAAGTAATTGATGAGCCGATAAAATTAGCCTTAGAGCCAGATCGAAGCGTATTTCTTGAAGCTCATGAACCTTTAACGCGCAGTAACGGCAGTAAAAAAGAGTTGCAGGTACCGCAAGAACTTCGCTGGTGGTTGGATGAATTTAACAAATCAGATGCGAAAGCGAGAGCGGTGATCTTGGCGCAAAATGGTGTGCCTGTCGAAGTTGTGGCTGCAGATTTTTCAACCTCATTGGAGTAATTAAAGAAGTTGATGAGTTCATTAATGGTGAACCATGTAATAGCAGCAATAAAAAAGGCTTGAATTAACAAGCCTTTTAAGCAATTTCAGCTATGGAATATAACGAAATTATTTCGTGTATGACTGAGCAATATTATCGATACGCTCGTTTGCACGAGCCGCTTCTTCTTGCGCAGCGGCAGCGGCATCAGCCGCTTGGCTTACTTTAGACGAAAGTGTCGATTGCTCGCTCTTAAGTGCAGAAATTTGATCACTGAGTTGGCTAACTTGGTCGCTTAGCTGATCCATTTTCGTCATTGCTGCGTCATCAGGGCCTGATGCGCAACCAGCAAGTAGAAGTACAGAAGAGGCTGCAGCTGCAATTAACATCTTATTCATTATTGAACTCCTTGTTTGTAAGATTATTATCAATGACGCCCTATTATACTTTTCCTACTTGAAGCTACAGCGGTGCTGTTTACCTGCAACGTCAAGTTGTTTGGGTATACACTTGTTTGGAAATCATCATATAGTGACGAACTCAATTGTAGACACTATTCTAGCGTTCACCCAGTAGCCGAACGTCAAAATAATCCAAGAATTTCAATTTATGCTCATTTACTCCGCTATGTCTCATCGTTAAGAGACGTATTTTCTATCTTCTTATGCTTTGAAAAAGTGTGCGTGCTGATTATTTTTATGTGATCTCTATCTATCTAAGCGCCTTTCGGGCTATCATATTGCGTTTTCATTTTGACCTCTTGCCCTATTTATTGTGGCAACTTTACAAATTTTTGGAGAATCCTTTGCAGTTTAAAGATTTAGGCTTAGACAATCGCTTATTGAAGACCCTCAAACACTATGACTTCAAACAAGCGACAGAGATCCAACAACAAGCGGTTCCCGTGGCGATTGCAGGTAAAGATTTGTTGGCATCCTCTAAGACTGGTTCGGGTAAAACATTAGCGTTTGTTTTGCCAATGCTGCATAAGTCTCTAAAAACTAAAGCGTTATCAGCAAAAGACCCTAGAGCTCTGATTCTTGCTCCGACACGTGAGTTGGCCAAACAAGTGTACGGTGAGCTGCGTACTATGCTCAGTGGGTTGAGCTACGAAGCAACGCTGATTGTGGGCGGTGAAAACTTTAACGACCAAGTAAAAGCACTGCGCCGTTTCCCCCGTTTTATTGTGGCGACTCCCGGTCGTTTAGCGGATCACTTAGAGCACCGTTCGTTGCGTCTTGATGGTTTAGATACGCTGATCCTTGATGAAGCTGACCGCATGCTGGACCTAGGTTTTGCTCCGGAACTACGCCGTATTCATCATGCAGCGAACCACCGTCGTCGCCAAACACTGATGTTTTCCGCAACGCTTGATCACGGCCAAGTGAATGACTTTGGTACCGAGTTGCTTAAAGATCCAAAACGCATTTCGATTGGTGTTGTCAACGAAGAGCATAAAGACATCACCCAAAAATTCTACCTCTGCGATCATCTCGATCACAAAGAAGCCTTACTCGAACGCGTGCTGCAAGAAGCCGAATATCGACAAGTGATCATTTTTACCGCGACCCGTTCTGATACTGAGCGTTTAACGCTTAAACTCAACGAGCAGAAACTGAAAGCCGTTGCGTTGAGTGGTAATTTAAATCAAAACCAGCGCAACACCATCATGAGCCAGTTTGAGCGCGCTGTATTTAAAATTTTGGTCACGACGGATGTGGCTTCACGCGGCCTTGATATCGCGAACGTGACGCACGTGATTAACTTTGATATGCCCAAACATACGGAAGAGTATGTGCACCGTGTTGGTCGTACAGGCCGTGCGGGTAATAAAGGTGATGCAATCTCGCTGGTTGGCCCAAAAGATTGGGACAGCTTCAAGCGCGTGGAAGCCTTTTTGCAGCAAGATATCGAGTTCTCTCAATTTGATGATCTGAAAGGTAAATTTACCGGACTAAAACCACGTGTTCCGGCCTTTAAGAAAAACGCAGCCGCTAAGACTAAAAGTACTAAGCCCAAGGCGAACACCGCCAATAAGAAGCCCGTTAAACGCGATAAAACCTTTTATCAGAATGTGGCAGTGGGTGATGCGGTATTTGTGCCGAAAAAGAGAGTTGCACCTAAAGTGGACGATGAGTAACAGCGAGCGTCTTGTCAGCGTGACCTTTCGGTCAATCGAATCTGCTGACGGACTCAATGCCAGTATTTGCTGAGACAACCTCACCCTAATTATAAAAACACCGCCAAATAGGCGGTGTTTTTATATACACGCAAACGTTCACCCTTATAAATCCCATAATTTCTTTATTTTATATAAAAATGATAATTGATCTCATTATCGTTTAGTGGCAAGCTGCGCCTCATTATAATAATTGGCTATGTTTTCACTGATCATAATGAAATTACTCAATATCATTGCTTTTGTTGTTGGTTTGTCTTGTTTTTATTCATCTTATGGTGAGTCACTGCAGTGGCTGGAAGATGGCTCGCGTAGACAGCCTAAGGTTCGAGCACACCTTGAAGATCACAATAAAAAAACACAACAGTGGCTCAATCAAGCCACACCACTTTCTAATGCACTAGTCAAAACATGGTCAGAGAGTAAGAGCGTAAAAGCACCGACACCTTGGCTCATCCAGTACCAAAATTACTATCATGATCAAGTGATTAAGGGTGAACGTTTTATTGTTAAAAAGACCGCAGAAGACAGCCCAATTGAGCGATTGGTCAATATCAGTGTAAGACAGCAGCAATCAGATTATTACCAGTTAGCCAATTGGGCGGTGGCAAAAGGGGACCGCTTTATTGCATTAAGCGAAGATTTGACTGGGGAAGAGCACTACACGCTGACGCTGGTGGATCGTGTATCGAAGCAGGAAATCGTGCTTAGCCAATCTGCAACGACTCAAGCGATTTGGTCTGAAAATGGCCAATACCTCTATTTTTTGGCGGCAGAAGAAAGCCGTTCTTCTAGCTTATTGCAGCGCTATGATGTGCTGAGCAAGCAGACAAAAACCCTATGGGAGTGGGCTGATCCGCAGTGGATCGTGTCTCTCTATTTGGCGGCGGATCCGCATTTTGCCCTCGTGCAAGTCAACAACGAAAACAGCAGTGAACAACGTATTTTAGAGACCAAC
The DNA here is from genome assembly GCF_963875605.1 of Vibrio sp. V04_P4A5T148. Lineage (NCBI taxonomy): Bacteria > Pseudomonadati > Pseudomonadota > Gammaproteobacteria > Vibrionales > Vibrionaceae > Vibrio > Vibrio sp. V04_P4A5T148. Next base: position 27,362 of record NZ_CAWNMS010000080.1, on the reverse strand, counting down.
AGCTCTCACTTAAGCCTTCCGCTTCGTGCCGCACAGCCGGGTATTGAATACTACGCAGACGTTGCTAATGGCTGGCTCTACATCAATAGTAACCTCAACGGCAAGTTTGCACTCTACCGTCGATTACTGAGCATGAATGAAAACCCTTGGCAGCTTTTTTATGCGCCAGATGATCATTCCACGCTGGATAATTTTTATTTATATCAAGCTGGCGTTGTGGTTAAAACCAACCAAGCACAGCATTCTCAACTAGCCATTATGGATCAGCATGGAAAGTTGAGAGCATCACAGCCTTTGGCAACAGAAAGTGAAGTCGCTTGGGTCTCTCATAACGGTGATTGGCAAAGCAATAAACTGCGCGTGCGTTCAATGTCGATGGTTTCTGCAGGAGTTTGGCGTGAGTTTGATGTGGCAAGCTTACAATGGAAGCGACTGGGTCAAGACCACTATCCTGCTTATTTACCGGAACAGTATGAGTCACAACAGATTGTGGTGGATGTTGATGGCGTGGCTATTCCTGTCACTTTGGCGTACCGAAAAGACACCTTGAGCGCACAGTCCAGCGTCTTTCTTTATGGCTACGGCGCGTATGGCGTCACGATGCGTCCGTACTTTATGCCACAAGTGATCAGTTTATTGGATCAAGGCGTAATTTATGCGATAGCTCATGTGCGCGGTGGTGGCTATCACGGTGAATTATGGCACCGCGCTGGGTCTGGCATTCTGAAAAAAATAGGCATCTCAGATTTCCTGAACGTCGCCTCTTCATTGCAGCATTTTAATAACGGCCAACGCGCTATTTATGCGATTGGCGGCAGCGCTGGTGGAACCTTAGTTGCGGCCGCGGTTAATCAAAACCCAGCACTTTTTGCTGGAGTAGTGCTGCAAGTGCCTTTTGTGGATGTGCTTAGAAGCATGTCCGCAGAAGACTCCTCTTCACTCTCGGTGCAGCAGCGAGAAGAGTGGGGAGATCCTAGCCAGCCATTGCAACGCTCAGCAATTGAAGCTTATGACCCACTACTCAATATTCAAGCCAAACCTTATCCGCCAACCCTCGTCCGTGTCGGGTGGTTTGATAACCGTGTCCCTTATTGGGAAGGCGCGAAATACATAGAAAAAATGTCGCTGATGAGCACGGGTAGCGGGCCTTACTTGTTATGGACGGACTTCAATAGCGGGCACAGTAGCGATTCACGTAAGGCACTACAGCAACAGGCCGTGGAATACGCCTTTCTTCTTACCATAGATAAAAACAAAAAAGCGGAGCAGTAAATGAAGCTTTCTCCAATCACCGCAGCGGTGCTTAGCGTGCTTGCGGTAGGGTCAGTGCATGCCGAATTCAGCCTAACCAAGCTTGAAGAAGTGGTGGTGAGTGCCAATAAAGTAGAACAGCCGCTGTCAAAAGTCGCCGGCTCAATATCAGCGATTGACGGTGAAACCATTGAAAAACAAGGCGCGACAGAACTGTATGATGTATTGAGTCATGAACCCGGAATCAGTGTTACGGGTGGCGCTGGTCGGCCACAAAACATCACGATTCGAGGGATGACGGGCAACCGCATTGCGATCATTCAAGATGGCGTCGCCGCATCGGACGGCTATGGTGCCAATGACATTAACGACAAAGTAGGCCGCAATACTTTCGCCTTAGACAACATAAAAAGCATTGAGGTTGTGAAAGGGGCAGGGTCTACCATTCATGGTTCGGGCGCGATCGGCGGCGTTGTGGTTGTCACCACAAAATCGCCGGCGGATTATTTGCAAGGACGTGATTTCTATATTGATGCCTCTGGCTCTTACACAGGCATCAGCAATCAATATAAGAGCAGTAGCACGCTAGCGGTGCGCAATGGAAATGGTGAAAGCTTGGTGACCATTTCATATTGGCAAGGCGAAGAGACTCGCAACTTTAACCAAGATCTCTATAACCGAGATATTGAAGGATTCAGTGCATCGTTAGCCCACGATCACATGGTCAATGATTCGCTGTTACTCAGTGCAAAATTTAACGCCTATAAAGATGAAAACATCCGCAAAGAAGGCATTGCTTCCATTCAACGCGATGACAAATGGGAAAGCAAAGAATTTTTTGAACAGGAACAGCACCAAACCTTATCGGCATCATTGGGTGCGCAATTAGATACCCTTTCTTTCTGGGCAGACCATGTGGACGCCAAGCTTTACTGGCGTGATAGTCAAAGTGATACTCAAACCAATCGCTTATTGACCAAAGAACATGCCTTTTTCGACACCCTTGAATTTCGTCGTGAGAGACGCGATGAAAGTTTTTCTGATCAGTTGATAGGGCTATCGGTTGATTTAGAAAAAGCAGCACGAGTCCACAACATCGAACACCAATTTATTTACGGTGCAGTGCTTAATACCAATCGTTATGAACGCCCTCGTCACGTGGATACCAAGGATTCCAATGGGGAAACCTACGAAAATATTATTCCGTTTGCACCGGCGAAGGCCTATGGTTTGGGCGTCTATTTGCAAGATAGATTCAGCCTCAACCAGTGGGCATTTAGCGCTGGTTTACGTTTTGATTTGAATAACCTTACTCCTCAGTCAGAGCAACCTATTGCTGGTTTTGCTGTTAGTGAAATTCAAACCAGTGAATGGTCACCGAGCGCATCCGTAGCTTACCAGTGGACGCCATCATTCAACAGTTACCTCAGTTACAACCACGGCTACCGCGCTCCGACCTATGACAAAGCCTACGGTGCGGCAGACCACAGCTTTGTTCCACTGACGCCGTTTTTTATCGCGCCGAACATGAATTTACAGGCTGAAACCAGTGATAGTTTTGAGTTGGGTTCAAAATACGATAATGGCCAATCTCAAGCTTATGTCGCGGTTTTTTACTCTCTCTTTGACAATTTCATGGACACCAAAGACGTGGGATTTGATAGCGATAGAGGCGCTTGGATCAAGCAGTACCAAAATATTAATGGCGTTGAAACGTATGGCGTGGAGTTCACCTTCGCCCATCAACTGAATCAACAATGGTCAACCACGTTCAAAGCGGGTTATGTGGATGGCAAAGATGATCAAGATGAATACGTTCGTACCATCACGCCGTGGGAAGGTAATGGACAACTAAATTACCAGCAGCAAGATTGGGATGCCTACGCACGTTGGAACTGGGCGAGTTCGATGGACCGAGCACCAGCATGCTCTGATGATATCGGCCGTAAAGCGCAATGCGCGCAAACGTCGGCATGGTCTACGGTCGATCTTGGCGTGAGTTATCAAGTGATGCGTGACCTTGATGTGAGCCTCAACATCATGAACCTATTTGACCGTGAATACGTTCGTTACCAAGACGTCGCAGGTGTAAGTCAAAGTCAAACTCTCTATTCCACTGAGCCCGGGCGTTACTTTACCGCTACGGCTAAATACGTGTTTTAGGAGCTAGAGATGAAAAAAATTATCGTTCTGAGCACCTTGCTATGCTTGAGCCATTCCGCCTTTGCGGGGGAGTGGGACTATCCACTGGCGAAAACGACCATTGCAACGAAAGAGTCGGCTGAGCTGTATTTGAGCTCGCTTTATCCTGATGTTGGGACACTGAAGTTTCGTTATCAAACCGAGAGTTTACTGGGAAATCATTACAACTTTGATGTATGGCAGAACGGCCAATACCAACCGCAAAAAGCGTTAGTGCTCTCGACCGATCAGTCCGGCGTAGTGACGCGCGTGTTCAAAAGTTTGCACAATACGGTCGAGCGAGATGGCGTTGCATTGGTAGCGGCAGAGCTCGAATCGCCCCGCCGATTGATGGCGAATGAACCGCCTTCGCTCTCATCGGGAGATGTGCAGAGCATCAATGTGCAACTTTTTGATCCCGATTTAAGAACCATGGATCAATTGCCTGCGCCAGATTCGGCGTGGAATGATCTTGCTGATTACCCAAACCAGCCGCACTACCAAAGTGCGAATGTCGAGATGTTGCAAAGTGCAGGTAAATATTACTTAGCCAATGAACGAGTACGACAAGTTGATGCCACCGCCATACAGCAACAAGATGATGCCAAGCAGTGGGTTGATAGCGGTGTTGGCTTACTTAGCGCTGAAGACGTGGCGCAATGGAACTCAGATGCTGAAATTCTCTCCATGGAGATGCTGGATGATCGCTTTGTACAGCTGATGGCTTTTTACCATCTTGATCAATCGATTGATTATACCAAACAGCTCGGTTTTTCCCTGTTTAGTGAACCCGTGAGGTTTGATGCGAGAGGTTTATCTAGCAACAACTCTTCTTATTATGTTGGCCCGAAAGCGGTGTTGTTTGGTGTTGGGGGCTCGCCCGATGCATTAGATGCCGACGTGGTTACCCATGAGCTTGGGCATGGAATTCATTATCAAATCGTTCCCGATTGGGCTTATGGACATTCGGGCGCGATTGGTGAAGGCTTTGGTGACTATTGGGCGGGTTCGCACAGTTTTCGCCGCCAGTATGCACAAGGAAAAGCGTTCGAAATTGACACCGTGTTTAATTGGGATGGCTATTTTGGTACTCGCATTTCAACGCGCAGTTTGTGGAATCAACGGGCAAAATATTTTGCATCCGCAGAGTATCGAGCGCATGAAAGTGTTGCAGGTGAGTTGGGTGACGAATTGTGGTCTACCCCTTTATTTCAAGCGCTGAAACAGGCCGTGAACGAGTACGGTCAAGAAGCGTTTGCTGAATTTGACCGTATTGTTCTTGAATCAATGTACGGCTTAGGTCGTGGTCTAAAAATGCATGATTTGAGTGAAAGCATGCTGTATACCGCCAAACAGCTGTACCCGCATCGCGCTTATGATGCGATGCTATTACAGCAATTTAAGCAACATAACTTAGTCCAAGAACCCTTCAAATTCCTGTTGGAACGTCGATTTGTGATGCCAACGGATCCGCTGAACGTGCACATTCAGGCCACGAATCGCCAAGCAAGTTTACAAACGGTAGCCACTTTGCAAGGTGAAACCGTTACTTTCGCTAGCGAAAAATTCCAGCAGCAGCAATGGAGCATCGCGCTGCCAACCACCTACACCTGCGGAGTCAAACAGACTCTACTGTTTGAATCGAGTTATCAATATCAACCGTACCTTGCAATGCAATCTGACAAGCAAACTTTATCGTTTATCGTGGGTAAGCCACAGCTTGCAACGCCGCCAGTAGCGATAAATTCAGTATTGAAAGACGCCAGTATTGACAGTACAGACACGGTTACGTCCGGATTTAAGAGCTATGGCTTGACGATCGATGTTGGCAACGCATTGATTGATGAAGATTTTGTGGTTCGCCTGCAGTTATCGCACCCAGAGCTACAAGAGCTGCGCGTTACCTTAATTTCACCCGCAGGGACACGCGTCGAATTACTTAACCAAGCACCATCGGCCATCAATGGTTTTGATGACTATTGGGTGTTGGCACATGATGCCATATTGGGCTCTTTACAAGGCGAAGCCCTAAGCGGCTACTGGCGTTTGGAAGTGGTTGACTACAGCCCGGGAAATTCTGGCACCTTGATTGAATGGGGGGTAGGCCGCCTAGCGGGCTATCAATGCCCTCAACCTGTGACCAACGCACTTTCACCTGAAACAGGTGGCGGTTCGACTTCACTGCTCTTATTACTTCCTCTCGCGGCATTCGCTATAAGACGACGTAATTTGTTGGCTATTTTTTCACTTAAACTGAAGAACACATAACTATGCACTTAAGACTTTCAACACTTTCGCTGGCACTTTTACTGGCTGGTTGTGGTGGCGGTGAAAGTGGAGATGTAGCCAATACATCTTTACCCAGCCATAAAATTAGCGGGCAAATTCAAGCGCAAAACGTCGCACTTGATGCCACTGTCTGCATTGATTCTAACCAAAACTTTGCCTGCGATGTGGGCGAAATCAGCACGCAAGCCGATAGCCAAGGGCGCTACACCCTCACGAGTGACAGCACTCAAATCTACCGTTTTCCTATTGTGGCTGACGTTTCTACTGGCATTAGTGTCATGATGAGAAGTCGCCAAACCAGCCAATCATCGATCCTGATTGCGCCGGCGCTGGGCAAAAGCAGTGGCAACATCCTCAACGGTGTGAGTTCTATTTTTGCCGGCATTATGCTGGATGGAAATACGGAGAAAGAAGCGAATCGCTTGCTTGCCGAGCAGCTTTTGCAATTAGGCGTTGAAGTGAATGGTGATATTTCACAAAACTTTAGCCACACAGCATTGGCAATATTGGATGCCAATGCTGTCGTGTTGCTCCAAAAAGCGAAAGCAAGTGAACGAATTGATTTGCTGGCAACGCTTGGGCAAACCATGGCAAAAAATACACCACTGATTGCCTCTGAGATCGTTTCTGGCGAAAAGATGACCGAATATGCTAATACATTGATGGCGCAAGTATCGGAAGAGCGACCTCTGCAAGACACGGGCATTATTCAGTTCTATTCCGATCAAGGTGCACAAGCGCAGGCTGATGCTGATTATCCCGGTCAAGATGCTGAATATGGCCTAGATATTACCGCCAAAAATGGCGTGACGGGTAAGAGCTTTGCGTTCATCAAATTAGATGCGGCTGGCAATGAACTTGAGGCAGAAGCGAGCGATTGGTCATGCGTTAAAGATGTTTACAGTGGACTTATTTGGGAAGTGAAGTCAGAAGATGCCGCGTCTTTGAACGATAAAGAACGCTTGTTTGCATTAGAAATTGCCGACAAGTTTATCCCTTTTGCAAAAGATGTGACGGCTGCTTCCTGTCAGGCGGCAGGTGATGCTATTTGCACTACGCAAGATTACGTCAATCGTATCAATCAAGATAAATTGTGTGGGTTACAAACGTGGCGTTTACCGACCAGCAGCGAGCAATACATGATGCTCGATTTAGGTGAATTGGGTGACGATGCAGTTGGTTTCAACAAAGACTATTTCCCGCATCAGCCGCAGAACACCGAATTTTTTGATGGGCATACGTGGACTTCTGGCATTGCTTATCTCAATACCTCTCAATTTCAAAGCGATGGTTCGATGCAATATCTTTACACGGCGCTGTCTGGTGCAACCAAAGGGGAACGTAGCCCAATTGAACTCTACTCCAGCAGTACGGCGGCGGACAATGACCCGTCTTATGTCTTGCCGATTCGAGTTGTTGCAACCAAGGAGAACAACCAATGAAATCTCATTTAATCGCGGCTTCTTGCTTGATCTTTTCTGCTGTCGGCGTCGCCCAAGAGTGTTCTCCTGATATGACAAAAAGCGCACCCAACACGCGCTATGTCTACAGCGAGCAGGGGACGATCAAAGATAAGCTCACTGGTTTAACGTGGATGCGTTGCCAAGTTGGTAAAACATGGAATGCCGCTACGGAGCAGTGTGATGGCGAAGCGACCGGGTTTCGTTGGCAAAGTGCTTTGCAAGAAGTGGCGGCTATCAACCATCCTCAAAGCCGACATGCATTGCACCAATTTGCCAGCCAAGCCGAATGGCGATTGCCGAATATTAAAGAGTTAGTGTCATTGACTGAAATGGCGTGTTTTGGCCCAGCGATGAATAGCAGAGCATTTGCCCAAGGCTTTAAGTATGAGACAGGCAATATCTTGTCGTATTTATGGAGCCAATCACCCCATTTAGCGAGTGGTCAGGTGTGGTCTTTTGATTCCGTCAATGGCGAAATTTACCACTACGCACCGAATTTTGAATTTGGTGTTTTGCTTGTGGCTGAAGAATAAGTGTTATGAAATGACGCCACTTACGCTGTCAGGGAAACGATCATTCATGTCATGTTGACATGAATGATCGGTGTTTTGTTTCACTTCAGCAGCACCTAAGATTTGATCCATAGTTGTTGAGATAGGGCAGATGGAGAATTCAAACAGCTTCCTTATTTGGAAGCTGTTTGAATACGTAAACAGGCTGTTTACTCGGTTAGTTCAAGAAAATAGCCAGTTGTGATAGCGCTCCAGCGCGAAGCACACCATCGGCCGTACCTTGTGGTGCGAGAAAGGTTGTGTGTGTACCACTGTCCATTTTTACGAAGACTTTAGACGTATTAGTGATTACATCAGAGGGTACTGCGTTGGCTAATCCCAATAGTGTTGCTAGGGGTTCGGTGCCTGCACGTGTATTTGTGACATTGTTAGGTACACTCTCGTCTCCCGCCACTTGCAATACATAAGTTGGGATTGTCGCGGTTCCACCACTGATTAGGTAACTTGCGTTTGTGTATGGATCCATAGTATCGAGCAAGGTTTGAGTCGCGTAGGTAAATTGATCCAACTGACTTTGCAGCGCCGCTTTGTCTGAGGCAGAGGCTGTGTTTTCAAACGTGGTGTAGCAAACTTTCTCTGTTAACCCTGGACAGTATTGGTCGGCGAATGCTTTGTATTTGGGGCTCGCACTTAAGGCGAGATTATGTTTAATGAGTGGGCCATAGTTTGCTGAACCCATTAACAAGTTACCGATTTGACCACCTGAGTTTGCAATGGCCATTCCAGAGAATTTATACAGCGCATCACCACTAGCATCACCGATAGTGCGGTTCGCGTTCGCGACAGCGCTTAAGCCGACGATTCCTCCCAATGAGTGGCCAAGGAATTTTGGTGGTGTCGTCGCGGTATTGTCTGCGTTTGCTAATTGGGAACCAACAAACAACCCTGCACTTTGTGAGTAAGTAATGGCCGCACGCAGCCCCATGATATCTAAGATACTCTGACGCGTGTTGTCACGAGCGACGGCCAAGTTGTTCAAATTGAGGTACGCTAGAATATCGGCATTAGCTGAGCGCTGTGCATCTAAACTGCGAGCACCATGCAGTGGTTGATCAATGGCAATCACGGCGATACCAGCATTGGCTAAATGTGCTGCTGTGAAGTACGCATCTTCTTTAACAGAAGTTATACCGTGTTGGTAAATCACGATCGGCCAGTTTGTTCCCGCGTTAGGAGTAAACAGTAAGAAATCAACGTCTTCTAACGATTTCACCTTAGGTACAGGGCTATAGCGTGTAATGATGCGCTGAGGATCGAGTGGGCTGCCATCAGACTTTGTGAGGGTCAAACCCACCAGTTTAAGCTGTTCACTTGGGCTGGTTGCTAGTTGAGTCACGTCGATATTGTTAGCAATGAGCTGATTGGCGATGGTGGCTTTTTCATTGTCATCTGCCAAAGCATTTTTAATCAAGGCCAAACTTGGCATTGCTGATTCAAACGGCTGTGAGTTCCAGTTGCTTCCTTTCTCTAAATAATAAGGGAGCTTAACCGTTCCAGTCGTGACATTAACGTTATAACTGCTGGTTGTGTATTCATTTTCAATAAACGCTTTAGCGGTTGTTTTTGCTGCGCCAATGTAAGTTTGAAAATTTGCATCGTTATTAAGTGCGGTTACAAAATCGGTTGTAGCACCAAAGCTCATGGTGTAAGCGGCGCTCAAATTAAGGTTGTTTGGGTTCGCACCTTGCTTCCAAATGTTGCCAATATCTGTCGTTGCAAGGCCTGCGGCGGTGGCGCCTTTCACACTGTAAAGTGTTTGACCAACAGATTGAGTACTAAACCAAGTTGAATAAATAATCTTGGTTTGATCCACCCCTGCCAAAGCGAAAATGCTTTCCACGCCTTGGGTCACTTTTTGTAGTGCCCCTAGTTTATCATCGGTATAGATTTTCACTTTGGACTTCAACGCGGCGTAGCTGCTGGATGTGCCTGCAATATTGCCATTCACATCGGTAATCTCATCTGTCACGGCTAAAATATATTCACTGGCAGGGTTGAGCGCTTTGTTTGGTACGATTGCAATTTTATCGCTGCTGGCACTGGCGATGGCAGTAAAGTTGGTGTTCAATGTCAGCACATTTTTAACCGTTGGGCTGCCAATCATACTGTCGGTCAGTTCAATTAAATAAATACCGTTAGAGATAAGACCGTCAGCCAATCCTACGCCTTCAAAGTCTAAAAACAGTGGCATTGATGTTGACCAACCATCCATGGTACCCATGGCGGCGACTGGATTGGTTAAGGCGTCATCACCCTTGGTTGGAATTTCTAACGTGCCGTCTTTGGCATTCATGAGTGCAAAAGAGGGTAGTGGTACGTTTGCGTTTGCGCCACTGAGCGTGAATTTTATGCTGGTGTCGCGTGTTAACGCGTCTTGAATGTAGGATTCGTAAGTGGGTGTTGTGCTTGCTCCCGAACTGCTCGTTTCATCACCACAACCGACTAACCATAACGCAGAGCAGAGCAGCGATATTTTGAATGTTGTTTTAAGCATGACTTATCCCTGAGTTTAGTTGAATGTGTAGTTAAGTTGAATAGCGCTAAGGTAAGCAGTCCCTTGCGATTCAAACGTCAATGTTTCATTGAGTTTGTTGGTTTCGGTAAACGTGCCGCTCTTACTTTTCACCAGTGCAAAACCCGCATCAATGGATAGCGAGTCGCTGATCACGTAGCTCACGCCCGCTGAATACCAATAACGGTCGCTATCTGGAATACTCAATGTGGCTTCGCCAGCTTGTTCATCAAAAGCAAAACCGGCGCGTAGTGTCCAAGTCGAGTTTAATTGATAAGTTGAACCCAATGACCAACGGCCACTGTCTTCATACTTTTCAGACTTATAAAAACACTCTCCGTTGGTACATTGTGATGACGTTGCCTTTAACTCTTTGAATGAACTCCAGTCGGTACGTTGGTACCCGTAATGCAACGCCACGCTATCAGTGAGTTGGTGAAATGCGGAAACTTCCCACATCGCAGGTAGCGTGATTTTTAAACGTCCTTCAACAACAGCGTTTGTTGCAACACCTGAGCTATAGCTTGAAAACTCACCATCATCAAAATCCAGATCAACAGCAGAGCGGTAAGCAAAACCGACACGGTGGTTTTGGTTGAACTCATATAAGCTACCTATGTTCCAGCCCAAAGCCATGGTTTCGCCAGTCATTCCGACTAGGTTGTCAGAGGCAGAGCCGCCAGTAAATACGGCTAAAGCACCTTTATGTCGTGTCAGTTTTGCTTCGGCATAGACGAGGTTAATACCCGCAGCGAGACTAAGCTGTTCGTTAACACGGTAGGCAATATTCGGGTTTAAATTGACAGAAAGAAGAGAAGTATCGCCTGCAAGATCGCCTGCATAAATATCATTAGGGTAGTCTGTAGCTACGCCGTAAGTAGTGAATATTCCCATCCCCCAAGCCCATTTTTCATTGATTGGACTGACGTAGTAAGCCGCGGGAACGACTTGCAGTGGCGCAACATCGTTCATTTTCTGTTGGTTTTTCACATCATATACATCAACCTCTGGGTCAACGATAGACAGTGCACCAGAAAACTGTGTCGTATCAAACCGTGTCATGGCTGCGGGGTTGTGAGCAATCACACTCGCGTTATCGGCCACCGCTCCTTCACCTGAGAAAGCACGTCCTAGCCCTGAGGCTGAATGCTCTGCCACTTGGAAGCCTGCAGAGTGAACATTAAACGCTGTCAATATTGATAGCGCGAGTAGCGTGCGGGGTTTGATGATCATTCTCGACCTCCTAAGGCCTTGTTATGGTAATGGCATTGCAATGCGAGATGTTAATTTTGTGTTTTTTGTATGTAAAAATAAATGATGTATTTATTTCAATTAGCGGCGCATGATAGTTTGTAAGTATTTGTAAATCAAATGAAAAGTTGACAGTTTTGGTATGACCAGTAGGGTTGTGCTTATTTGGTAGGGTAATTGGTTTAGCTTGTTCTAAAGTTAATTTTTATGCTTCAACACGTTCATAATATTGATGTTTTGGTGGGTGAGTTTAAATTATTTGACCAAAAATGATGAAGAAACAGAGGCAGTCACTATGGTGTTTGCAACTACCTCTGTGGTTGGTTTAACGGCCAACAAAAGCAATAACGACACGGTCATTATTTAACGTTCTAGAGAACAGATAGGCATTTTGCTGTTCAATCTCATGATGAATACCTGCGCCAATGGCAGGGTGTGATTGACGAAATTGGCCTAGTGTTTGCCAATGCTTCAGCAGCGTTTGTCGTTCTTCATCCAGTGACCACAACATGTCAGAGCGTGTGCCTTGGTGAAAATCATCGGCGTAAGGGCCAACTTGACGTGCGACTTCATCACCGTAGTAAATTTGCACCGCACCCGGTGCGAGAAGCAATGCATTGGCGGCATTACGCTGCATTTCAAAGGAGTTAAAACGGCTAAAAAACAGCTCGGTATCGTGAGAAGAGAGGTAGCTCACGGGGGTAAAATCTGGGTATTTCGCTAGCGTTTGCGCGTAGTCGCGGTACACCATCGCCATTTGGCTTAAGCAGGCTGCGCCTTTATCGACTTTTTTTTGCATATCAAAGTTGATCAGTGCATCAAAGCCATCATCAAAATAGGGGCTGCGGTAAGCTGAATGGCCCCATACTTCGCCCATCATCCAAAAGGGTTGCCCTTGCTGCCCGTTTTGCTCGCGCCAAGCATCTAAACTGCGTGATGCCTCGCTTTTTAAGCGTCGCCATACCTCGCCTTCCACATGTTTTACGGTGTCGACGCGGTAACCATCAATACCAAAGCGTTTAACCCAATCGGTTTGCCACTCAATTAAGTAATCGGCAACGCTATACTGTTCGCGCGCTACCACGCGAGTGCCGGGGTTATTAAGTAGCCACTGCGGCGGTATCACCGCTTGCGTTGATTCAGTGCGAAAGTCCGGTAAGCCGGCCAGCGTCATCGTGATATCGCTAGATCCGGGTGTCTGGTAGCCGGGCAACCCAGCGCGAACCCAATCTTTACCCCACCACTGCGACCAGTTGGCGCTTTGATAATCAATGGATTGGTTGTAGCTGTGCCAGTTTTCTTCAGCTTTCGGCATCCAATCAACCCATTTTTTCGGTAAATTTTGGGGATTAACCACCTCAATCTGATCAAATTGCAGGTCAGCCAAGGTGGCGTAGCCGGAATGGTTGAGCACCGCATCGAGCAAGATTTTTATGCCCCGTTTATGCGCTTCCGTGACCAGCGTTTTGAGATCCTCCTCATCACCAAAATTTTGATCGATCTTGGTAAAATCACGCGTCCAGTAACCGTGATAGGCATAAAAAGGGAACGAGCCACTGTCACCACCGCCGACAAAACCGTGCACCTGTTCCACAATCGGCGAAAGCCAAATCGCGTCGGTGCCTAAGCTTTTGATGTAATCGAGTTTGGCAATCACACCTTTTAGGTCGCCACCGTGGAAAGTGCCCACTTCTTCTTTGCCATCTTTTTTACGGCCATAGCTATTGTCGTTACTTGGGTCACCATTGTTGAATCTGTCCACCATCACAAAGTAAATCGTGGCATTGCGGTAGGTAAAGGGTTCGCTGGCGGCATCCGTTGCGGGGGCAAGCAGCACCAATCCACCACTGGTTGGTGACGGCATTAAGGTGACTTGGCTATTTTTCACGCTGAGGATTTGGCCGGTAAATGTCTCTTTTAGTCGTGTGCCATCGGGGAACGTATTGCCCAGTTGCAAGGTAACTTCGCCGCCTTGGTACTGCTCGCACGAAACACTCGGTATCGGCCGTTTAAATTTGCTCGTAGTGGATTTTTTGGCTTGGCGGACAAAGGTTAAGGTCTGCTGCTCGTCATCATAAGCGAAGGCGTAATCGCCAGTGAAACGTATCGTCAGCGGCAGTTCGGTTTCTTGCCCACAATTGAGAGCAATGGGCGCGTTGAATTTGATGCTCTGCTGAGCTGGCGCGCTGCACTGGCCCTCAATCCCTGACACTTTTATTGTGTAGCTTTCTTTGGTCAAGGGAATGACTAAAGGCGTTTTCGCATCCAGCGGAAAGTCGCGGCTAGTCGTGGTGGTCGAAATGGTCAGATTGGGCGCGGCAAACACAACAGGCGCGGCAGCGCAAAGTGCGAGTGTTAAGGTGGAGAATTTCATGCTCTATCCTTGGCCTTCATGGGTTAGGGTGATTCGTTTTTGCATTATCGTCAGTCGCTGTAGGGCGAGGTGCTTCATCGCTAACAATAAAAGCAGAGAGAGAAGTTGACATCATTCTTGTGCCTAAGCCTTAAGAATTTGGCGTTGATCACAAAGCATGGCTTGGGGGCGTAGAAGCGATTAATTTTCCAGCGATATAAATTGTCAACGTGTAGTGAATCTCACAACTTCGGCGCGTAATCTTAACTTATTCGGTAGATTCATTGAGCCGTCATCGAAACCTGCTTAGGATGACGGCAATTAAGTCAAAGGAGACAACCAATGGTTGCTAAAGTAACAATCGCGCCGCAAGGGCCAGATTTTTCAGAGCTAGTACAAGGTTACTGGCGTTTGGCAGATTGGGGCATGACGCCACAACAGCGTTTAACGTTTTTAAAACAGCACATTGAATTGGGCATTAGCACGGTTGACCATGCGGATATTTACGGTAACTACCAGTGCGAGAAACTGTTTGGTGAAGCCTTAGCGCTGGAGCCCGCGCTGCGCGAGCAGATCCAAATCGTCACTAAGTGCGACATCAATTTGTGTGGCGCAAAAACGCCGCAGCGTAAGATAAACCACTACGATACCAGTTCTGCGCATATCTATCAGTCGGTCAATAATTCACTGGAACGACTCGGTGTGAGCGAAATCGATCTGCTGCTGATCCACCGCCCAGATGCCTTGATGGATGCCGATGAAGTCGCCGAAGCGTTTTCTGAACTGCGCAAAGTGGGCAAAGTGAAGCACTTTGGTGTGTCGAACTTCAGCCCGCGCCAGTTTGAACTGCTGCAATCTCGCCTAGGTAAACCGTTAGTGACCAACCAAGTGGAGATGAACCCGCTCAATTTCGATGTGGTACACGATGGCACTTTGGATCATTTGCAAACGCAGCGCATTCGCCCAATGGCTTGGTCTTGTTTAGCTGGTGGCGAGATTTTTAACGGCCAGACTGAACAAGCCAAACGCGTGCGCAGTGAGCTAGAAGCGATCGCCCAAGAAATCGGCGCAGACAGTATTGATCAGGTTATTTACGCTTGGGTATTGCGTCTGCCTTCTAAGCCGCTGCCGATTATTGGCTCTGGTAAAATTGGCCGCGTCAAAGCGGCAATTGCTGCGCTTGATTTAGAACTAACCCGCGAGCAGTGGTATCGGGTTTGGGTCGCCGCCAAAGGGCATGGCGTGCCATAGAGCGGATGTTTTTTGGAACAGGTGCTTTTTAGAACAGATGCTTTTGAAAACAGATGTTTTTGCCCCGCGATACGCTTTTCGTATTGCTATTATTTCAGTATTACGATTAGGTTTTAATCTCACTCCCAACCAGCCCTCAGTGGCTGGTTTTTTTGTCTACTTCCCATTCACGACATCCAGCCTGCCATTAACGCTGCATAATCCCCCTTTATCGCAAAGTGGCGCATCTGGCCTATTTGCTGCGTAATCTGTCGTCATCAAGCAAATTTCATCACCAACGAATGAAAGGGACCATCATGATGACGACATTTTCTTATTCACGCTCACTTCGCAACCTGTTACTCAGTGTCTGGTTGCTGCTAAGCATCACGGCTGTTCAAGCTAATCCAAGCGACGCTTTAATTATGCAGTACAACCAAGCGGCCGAAGGCGACAGTGACAAAGTGGATCTTGTGCTTCACCAACTAGAGCAGTTGATTAAACAGCAAGGGGCCAAACCGCTCAGCTTAGCTTATCTAGGCAGTGCACAAACCCTGCAAGGGCGTGATGCATTCATACCTTGGAATAAGATGAGATACGTCGAAGAGGGCTTGGCCACCATAGACAAAGGCCTGACTTTACTCAGCAATCACCCGCAGCCGCTTGCTGAACAAGAGCGCGTCATGGGGCTGCCAGATAGCTATTTAACGCGCGCGGTTTCGGCCGCGACTTACACCTCACTGCCCGATATGTTCAACCATTTTGAGCGTGGTTATGATTTGTATCTCGACCTTCTTGTTGAACCCGAATTAACTGCGCAACCTTTTGCCGCCACTGCTTGGGTTTATCGATACGCCATTCAAACCGCCCTTCGTGCCAACGACATTCCTCAAGCAGAGCAATGGCTTGCCCAGATGCAAAACCATCAGAAGCAAGGTAAGCAAGTTGACAACCAGCCAGCGGAGCATCCGCAAATCATCCAAGCCAAGGCTTTAATTACAAATGCGTTGATTGAAAACGGATTGACTGAAAAAACGCATGAATTGAAAAGCGAATGAGGGAGGGCAATAAAATGCTACGATTTGAACAGATCAGTAAAACCTATCAATTAGGTATGCAGCCGCTGCTGGCGTTGAGCGCGGTGAATGGCGAAGTCAAACAAGGTGAAATGCTAGCGCTGTGCGGCCCGTCAGGTTCGGGAAAAAGCACTTTGCTCAATATCTTGGGTCTGCTTGATCAAGATTACCAAGGTGACATTGAACTGGCGGGTTACCCTTACCCAACCGATCCAAGAGAGGCGGCGGCGCTGCGCCGCAAAAAATTAGGCTTCGTTTTCCAAAAATTCAACTTAGTTCCGGTGATGACAGCGGCGGAAAATATTGCTTACCCATTGATGCTAAACGGCTACAGCCTGCGTGATCAGCGTACTTTAACGCGCACTATGCTGGCCAAAGTGGGGTTAGAAACGCTGGCTCACCACCGGCCGGATCACCTTTCAGGCGGTCAGCAACAGCGCGTAGCCATTGCGCGCGCGCTGATCCATAACCCTGAAATGGTGATTGCCGACGAACCGACCGCCAGTTTAGACAGCCATACCGCCAATGTGGTGATCGACATCATGAAAAGCCTTGGACACGAAATGGGTACCACTTTTATTGTGGCTACGCACGACGCGCGCATGGCCAACCGCTGCGACCGAACCTTGCAGCTTGTAGATGGCAAAGTGATTCAGGAGGCGATGAAATGGGCAAGCTGATTTCTATGGAATGGCGTATGGCGGCGCTGAACTTATTGCGCAATCGCCGCCGCAGCCTGCTTTCGGTATTGATCATTGCCATTGCTGTTTTCGCATTGACCAGCGCCGGAGGATTTGGCCTTTACACTTACCAAGCACTACGCGAATCCACTGCGCGCGACACCGGGCATTTAACGCTCACCCAACCGGGCTTTTTTGAGCAAGATGAAGAGTCGCCACTGGCTAATGGGATTGCCGACAGTGCGTTGATTGTTGAGCGATTAATCGACGATAAGCGGATACGAGGCATTCAGCCACGCATTGAGTTTAGCGGGTTGGTCTCTAACGGTAGCAAATCGACCATTTTTGTCGGTTCCGGCGTTAACCATAAAGAGTTTGATATGAAAGGGCCATTTTTGGACGTTCGCCAAGGCAAAACCTTGTCCAATATTGACTCCCCTCGATTTGATGCGAGTGAGCCGGAAGTGATGCTGGCGGTGGATCTCGCCAAAAACTTAAACGTGTCGATTGGAGACTGGGTTACTTTACTGACCAGTACCGCTGATGGCGCGCTCAACGCGGTTGATTTCAAAGTGCACGGCATCTATTCCACGGGTGTGCCTGAATTGGATAAACGCCAATTGTATCTGCACATTCAATCGGCCTCTGAGCTGTTAGCTTCGAATAAAGTGAGCACCTTATCGCTGTTTTTGTTTAGCACCGAACAGACAGAAAGCATGCGGCATTGGGTTGAAAACAAACTGTCATTAATAAGCCTTCGCCAAGCGATTCAAGTGACGCCTTGGCAGCAGCGCGCGTTTTTTTATCAAAAAGTAAAAGATCTTTACGATCGCATCTTCGGCATCATGGGCTTGGTGATGGGGTTGGTGGTCTTCGTCGCGCTATTTAACACCTTAACCATGTCGGTCACGGAGAGAACACGTGAAATCGGAACGCTGTCGGCGCTTGGCACTTACCCGAATGAAATCGTCGCCAGCTTCATACGCGAAGCCGTACTGCTAGCCATTTTAGGCACGCTGGTGGGTGCGGCGTTCAATGCCCTAACAAGCGTGTTATTGATGGTAGTCGATGTGCAAATGCCACCGCCACCGGGACGCACGGAAGGGTATCCTTTGCATATTTATTTTTCATGGGAATTGGTTCTGCTGAGTGCGTTTGGCGTACTGAGCATTTGTATTGCAGCAGCTTGGTTGTCGGCACGCAAAGGAGTCAACAAGCCAATCACGGAGGCACTGGCTTATGTATAAATGGATGATGTTATTACTGATCACGCTTAGCGGTGGCTACACGGCCGCTGGCTGGGCGGCGCTAGATGCTGGGCAAATGACCAAAAACGCCGACCAATATCGCCTTGGTTACAGCGCGGCCAAAGTCGTCTCTTTGGTGTCGCTTTATGAACGTGGTGAGCTCGATAAAACGCGTCAATATCACGTGTATACCAAAGCCAATCGCGACTCGTTAGTGGTGTTCAAATCCTCCGTTGAAGCGGGGCAAAAAATGCTGATGCTCGATGAAAACTACTGGTTGTTGATGCCAAAAAGCCGCCGCCCTATTCGTATTACGCCAATGCAAAAACTGCTTGGTGAGGCTTCGGTGGGCGATATTTCAACACTGACGTGGAGCGAGGATTACCAAAGTCAATTGATGGGTGAAGAACAGATAGAAACACCCAATGGTCAACCTTACCTGACGCATAAGTTGTCATTACTGGCTGTCACAGAAGGGGCGAACTACCAGCAAATTATCTTATGGTTGGATAAAGAGAACGATTTCCCAATCAAAGCTTCTTTGTATTTACGTTCTGGGAAACTGGCCAAGCAGGCTTGGTTTCGCGCTGGTGAAAAAGAGGGACGAATGCGCGTAACCAGTATGACGCTGCTTGATCAAATTCAACCGACCAAAAAAACGGTGGTTGAGTATCAACACATCGAGCCCATGGAGCTAGATGAAAAATATTACAACCCCGCCTATCTGACTCGTAACAGTCTATCGGAGTTATGAGATGAAGCGTGTTGCGTTCGCTTTTTTAACCAGTGTATTGAGCTTAGCTGCGCGGGCAGAAGCCCCCAGTTTTGATTGGGATTGGGTAATGAGCGCATCCACCATGGCGCATCGCGACAGCCTTTTTTTTCCTAGTAATCAAGCGCGCGATACGCAGCAGATTGAGGCGTTATTGGATGTAGAAATGAGGTGGCATGGCTGGTTGGGTCTAGTGGCTATCAAACAAAACGCCTTGTGGAGTAGCGATGCACAGCAGCACGCCGACAGCGAGTTCATTCTACAAGAACTGTTTTGGCAAGGCAGCCTAGTGCTGGCTGATGTGCCGTTTGAGCTGACACTAGGAAAAATGCGCTTGGATTGGGGAGTGGGCTACGGTTATCGTCCGCTTGATCTCTTTCAGCCTTATCGCCGCAATCCGGTCGGTATTCAGGTAGAAGAGGGGGCCGGAACGCTCTCTGCTTCTTATTATGATCAGCAAGGTGAATGGACGCTTTTTTATACAGATTCCTCTTGGACAGAGCAGCAAGGCAGCGAATTACAACAAATGACCGAACAACAAGGGGCGGGCGTAAGGCGTTATCAGTTGATAGGCAATGCCGAATGGCAGGCGATAGCTTATTATGATGACGTTCGACGCGGCGTGCTGGGTAGCTCGTTTGTTACTGTGCTCACTGACGCATGGGAAGTGCATGCGTCAGCGCTCTATCAGCGTCACTATTTGGCGTACCAACAGCCCAGCGCGTTGGCTCAAGCAGTTTACTCTCAACAACAAGAGATTGAATCGCGCATGGCTCTTGAATCACGAACGCAAGGCTATCAGGCGCTGGTAGGGTTCAACTGGTCGGGAAGTGATGGGCAAAGCGTCATTGCAGAATATTGGTTCGACAGTCGCAGTTGGGGAAAAGAGCAGTGGCAACAAGCGCAGATCAACGCGGATTCGGTTCGTTATCAGCATAATCAAGCGTTAGGTTGGTCTTACGCACAAGGCTATAACCACGTGAATCTCGTGCAGCATAATGTGATGTTGCATGCTTCGTTAGATAGCCAAGTTTGGCGTCATTGGCCGTGGAGCCAGAGTATTGAATGGTTGCAAGGCTTAGTGCCGACACTTGATGTGCTGATTGCACCGCAAGATGGCGGCGTGATCGCTACCCAATGGCTCAATTACTCAGTGTGCGATTCGGGTACAGCCTCTATCGAAATCGAACTGGCCGCACGTTTTATGACTGGGCCTGCTGACTCCACATATGCAAACTTACCAGATAAGCATATGATTCTATTAAATATGAAAGGGAAATTCTAATGTGCGAGAAAGTTGAGATTCGAGATCTTGCCAAAAGCTTGTTATTTACTTCGCTGTTTTGTGTGGTGATCGCCTTTACCACTCAGGCTATTTGGCCCAGTGACCTCACATTGCACTTAGCAATAAGCTTTGGCTACGGTTACAGTGCAGTGGCCATTGCTCACTTACTGAGTCGCTTCGCACCGCAGTTGTCCGCACGCTTAGTGAACGTTTTTTCGCTCACGGGGTCGATGATTTTCGGTACGTTACACGCTTATTTATGGCTTAGTAAATACGCGCACTTTAGTCATTTTTCAGCAATGAAACCGGTGATTTTTCTCGGTTTCGTTTTTACTGGCGTTTGCTTTTTCTACTTCTACGCGCATGAACAAAAGCTGATTGCTGAAAAAGCGCTGGAAGCCTCCAAACGGCGTCAATCTGAACAAGAGAAAGCCTTGATTTTGAGCCAGTTGCAGCAGTTACAAAGTCAAATTGAACCCCATTTCTTATTTAATACGCTTGCCAATATCAGCGTGTTGATTGGCTCTGAGCCTTATAAAGCGCAAATGATGCTCGAAAAACTAACCGACTTATTGCGTGGGTCGCTGCGTAGTAACCGCAATCGCACCACAACGCTACGTGAAGAGTTACATTTAGTCGATGCGTATTTGGGTATTCAAAAAATTCGTTTAGGTGATCGGCTGGATTATGAGATTGCAATGCCTGGCGCAGCGGATGACATTCCTTTGCCGCCGATGCTGTTACAACCTTTGGTTGAGAATGCTGTTAGCCATGGTATTGAGCCTAAAGCCGCGGGGGGGAAAGTGACCATCAAAAGTGAAATTTATGACGAGTGGTTTGAAGTCAGTGTCTGTGACAGTGGCATTGGATTGCAGCCGAGTGCTCTTTCTGCAGGACATGGTATTGCGTTGGATAATATTCGCCAACGCTTAAGCGGCCTATTCGCTGATGATGCGTATCTCACTATCGCCCAAAATCATGATGCTGGCGTGACGGCAACGATTAGAATAAAGCGGCTATTATTGGACCAACTACAAGGAAGTGCCACATGAGTACTGTCTCTGCGACCGCTATTATTGCTGATGATGAACCGTTATTGCGGCATCATTTAAACCGTGCATTAGGAGAAGTGTGGCCAGAGCTCGATATTGTCGCGCAAGCCGAAAATGGACGCGTGGCATTGTCCATGATCGAGCAGCATCAGCCTGAGGTGGCCTTTATTGATATTCGAATGCCAGAAATGGATGGTATGTCGCTCGCTAGGCAATTGGCTGGTTTGGCAAAGCCACCACTGATTGTATTTATCACCGCCTATGACGAGTATGCCATTCAAGCTTTTGAAGCCAATGCGGCGGATTATTTATTGAAACCGCTTTCTGAAGCGCGTTTAGTGCAGTGCTGTACTAAGTTGCAGCTAAGATTAGCCGAGCATTCTTCTGAGCGACAATTACCTGATTTGCAAACCCTTTTACAGCAGATACAGCATATAAGCCAACAGGCATCGCCGTCGTTTTTAAGCTGGTTAAAAGTTCAAAAAGGTGAAGATATTCACCTGATTTCGGTGGCGGATATGTTGTACGCCAAAGCTGAAGACAAATATTTATCCATATACGTAAAGAGTGATTCTGGAGTGCAGGAGTTCTTACTGCGCAGTTCATTGAAAGAGTTGCTGCAGCAGCTTGACCCGAATCAGTTTTGGCAAATCCACCGTTCAACGGCAGTGAATGTTGCCAAGATAGATAAAGTGAAAAAAGAGTTCACGGGTAAAATGTACGTCTTGATTGGTCATGATAAGTTACCCGTCAGCCGTGCGCTGCAAGCTCAATTTAAGTCGTAACTTAATTTAAACCGTCGTTCGATTGATCGCGTGATTAGCGGTGTGCGATCTGCTTGGCGGACAGGGTAAATTGGAAGAAAGCATCCACAGACATAGGTTCAGAATAATAAAAACCTTGGATGTAACGTACACCCAACAGCTCTAATTCTCTCACCTGATCTTGGTTCTCAACGCCCTCAGCAATCAGCCGCATGTTCAATTGCTTTGCTAGTTTAATCATCGACACTAACACCGAAGTAATGGCTGAATTTTGATGCAAGCTTTTAATAAAAACTTGATCAATTTTGAGAGTGTGGAAGTCATGTTGGTGGATAAAATTTAAACCCGAGTAGCCAGTGCCAAAATCGTCAATGGCGATTTTAAAGCCTAGTTGTTTCAGTCGCTGTAAGTTTTCCATGGCTAACTTCAACTCGTCCACGTTGAAATGGTTGTCCTCGGTGATCTCTAGCAGAAGTCGTGGAACAATAGCTGGGTGTTTTGCCGCGTAGCGTTTCATGTAATCCATAAAGTAATTATCAATGATCAATAACCGGCTGATGTTGATGCTGATGTATTGATCGTGCAACGCATGTTTGTGCTGCTCCACACATTCTGTCACCAATTTCAACACACGGTAGGTGATTTGGTGAATCACGCCAATACGCTCTGACAACGGGATAAAAATGGTGGGTGAAATATAGCCTTGAGAGGGTTCATTCCAGCGCAGTAGTGCTTCGCTACCAACAATTCTATTCTCGGTAATATCGACGATCGGTTGTAAATAGAGTTCCAACTGATGGTTTGATATTGCCTCTCTCAAAGAGACTTCTAAGGTGTTTCGGCTGAGGTAATAGTTGTGATAAGCAAGATAAATCAAAGAGATAATACTTGCTGTAAGCAAGACAAGCCATAAGTTATCGAGAAAATGGTAAGCATAAGATCCGTTATTTAAGTAGATCTGAATTGAGAGTGGGTAATGCTCGGATTTAAAGAGAAAGCTAGTATGAGCAGAGTCGATCTCTTCCTGATCACTGCGAATACTTTGGCTTAACACATTGACCTGATAGCCGTAGTGCCATTTGGCAAGTTTAGGAGCGACTAGGTTCATAAACTGTTCTGGAGGCATCAGTGCATTGAGGCCGCTCATATCTGGCTGTGAAGCATAGACAAAAAATGTCTGCTCTTTACTGCGAGATTTGGTTAATGAAATGGTCGTATTCGTTGGAGATTGTTTAAGCCTGTCAAGAATATGTTTGTACAAATGAATGGTGGTATGGCCTTCATTGCTGGTGCAAAAAATAGTCCCGTGAGCGTTGTACATGCCCACTTCTTTGACCATTTTCGAGCGAAATACATAGCTCCTCAGAGCAATGATGTCTTCTCTTTGGCAGTGCTTTGAAATGTTTTTACTTAACTGGTTCAGTTCATCCGACGTTTGATTGATGTGATGTTCCAGTTGTGTAATGGCTTGTTCACCGAAACGGGTTGCCAGCCGATTAGTGTCGTAAAAGTTTTTAATTATCGCCAAAGCGAACACAAAAAAGAAAATACCCAAAATAGGTGCGAATGTGCTTACCTTTGTCGACAGTATTCCTTTTGCTATGCTAAATGTGCTCGGTGAACTGTCATTATTATTGTGCATTACAGACAGTGCTCATAGGTTATTACCAGTAAAAATCAGTATTGCTTTGATGTTGATTACTATAAGTAATTAATCCCTAAACGTAACCTAAGTAACCGTCTCAAAAATGAGATGATGTGCAGTAATCTGCTTGCCAATCTCTTTGCTAAACGTCTCTAATTTCATATTTTTCTTAATATACAAGCCGATAGGTTTTCTTATGTGGCGTTTCGCTAGCCAGACTCTGTTTTGACGCTAGTGATGCTTTAACGCACAATTATGCTCAGTGATGTAATTTACATAAATATAAATTTGCATAATCAATTGCGACTAAAATAACAGTTGTCTATTGCTCGTTTTCTGAATCGATTTGCTAAAGAAGTATCTGGGGGCTCTATGGATTTACATGTGGTTGTTCAACCTGCGTTAGTACAAGAAGTGGTTGGTGATGTTATCGCAGCAGATGCCAAAGGTAATGCGCGTAAAGTAAGCGCGGGTGATCAATTAAATAAAGATGAAATCTTAATCACAGTGAATCATTCGTCGGTGACGATACTGCTTAATGGCCAAGCGACCGTAGTCGATCAGAATTGTATTACTTGTTTTAGCAATGCGTCACCAGATTCTGAGAGCTCAGTTGACTTAGTTCAATTTCCGATTGAAGGCGAGATCAACGCTGATCTGAGCTTATTAGACGAGGTGAGTTTTGACGCAGATAATATTGCTGCCATCCAACAAGCCATTTTAGATGGCCAAGACCCGACCCAAATACTTGAAGCAACCGCCGCCGGAGCCGGTGGTGAAGGCTCTGCAAATGCTGGGTTCATCACCATTGATTACAATTTTGCAGAAGTATTGGCGAGTACGTTTTTCGAAACTGCAGGGCGTGATGCTCAGCAATCATTGACTGAAACGAATTTGAGTCCGTTGCGTTTTACCGCTGGGGGGGAATCATTATCAGCGGCATTAGCTGAAGGTTCGCTCTCACTAAATTCGTATCCACAATCAGTGACGGCAAATGTTTTAATCGCGGCGGGAGATCTGCCACTGGATGCCGCCTCTTTTGTCCCTGAATCCCTTTCATTAGCTGCGCTATTGTCAGAGCTGAATAGCGATATTACTTCGGCTGGGCGATCAGTAAGCTTTCGTTATGATGCTACGGCTAACTATATTGTCGGTGAACTTGACGGCAGTGAAGTGCTACGGATTGATTTAGTGGCGACGTCTGTCGGTAAAGACATCAACTTAGAGATAGTGACGACCATTAGTCAACCGATTGACCATGTTCCCTCCGTGGGAGGTGGCTTAGTTTCTTTTGCTAATGATCAAATTGCGATTCAATTCGATGTAACCGGTTCTGATGCGGGTGGAAATCCTATTCGCTCGCCGATTTCTATCGCAATCAGTATTGGTGATGGTAATAACCCTGTTATATCCGATGAACCGTCGACGTCCGTTTATGAGGATAATTTGGCAAATATCGGTTCGGATGCCAGTGCTTCACAGACGATTACCGTTTCAGGACAGTTTGATACTCAATTGGGTTCTGATCAAATTGAAAGTTATCAGTTGGATTTAAGTGCTAATTCGTTGGCGGGGTTAACCTCGGCTGGTGTCGCGGTGCAATTGGCCTCTTCCTCGTCATTGAACGGGGTTTATACCTATCAGGCGAGCGCCAATGGCCAGCCTATTTTTGAGTTGATATTAAACCCAGACGGTCGTTACCAGTTTACGTTACAAGGCGCGCTGGATCATCCAGTCAATAGTGATGAGTTATTACTCAACCTTTCGGTATTGGCAACCGATTATGATGGTGATAGCTCTGAAAGTGTGCGTTTACCAATCAACATTATTGACGATAAACCTGAAATCATTGGTGTGGATGCGCTCAGCGTTGACGAAGACGATTTAGCGTCAGGCTCAGACAGTAGCAAAGAGCCGTTGTTCGCCGAAGGCTATTTCACCACCACCCAAGGGGCCGATACGGTAGTGAGTTATCAGCTTGATACCAGCATCAACCCCATCGCTGGGTTAACCTCGCAAGGTGAAAGTGTGGTATTGGGCGCGGCGACAGTTGACGCTAACGGTAACTACCTCTATCAAGCAAGTACTACCCCAAGCGGTCAGACGGTATTTAGCTTAGTGCTTAACGCAGATGGCAGTTATCGTTTTACCCTACAAGGGCCAATTGACCATGCGCAGGGGAGCGATGAGCTACTGGTGAATTTCAAGGTGGTTGCAACTGACTATGATGGCGACAGCGCCAACATTCTGCTGCCTGTCACCATTCATGATGATCAGCCAATCATCGCGGGTGTGCAAGCGCTCAGCGTTGACGAAGACGATTTAGCGTCAGGCTCAGACAGCAGCAAAGAGCCGTTGTTTGCAGAGGGAATCTTTACCACTCAAAGCGCGGATAAGGTGGTGAGCTATCAGTTGGATACTAGCAGTAACCCGCTTGCAGGCCTAACTTCGCAAGGTGAAGCGGTGAGTTTGGGCGCGGCGACAATCGATGCCGACGGCAACTACCACTATCAAGCTAGCGCTGCACCGAGCGGCAATGCGGTGTTTAGTTTGGTGCTCAATGCGGATGGTAGCTATCGTTTTACCCTGCAAGGTCCGATTGACCATGCGCAGGGGAGCGATGAGCTGCTGGTAAATTTCAAGGTAGTGACAACCGATTATGATGGCGACAGCGCCAACATTCTGCTGCCCGTCACCATCCATGATGATCAGCCAATCATCACCGGCGTGCAAGCGCTCAGCGTTGACGAAGACGATTTAACGTCAGGCTCAGACAGTAGCAAAGAGCCGCTGTTCGCTGAGGGAATGTTTACCACTCAAAGCGCCGATAAGGTGGTGAGCTATCAGTTGGATACCAGCAGTAACCCGCTTGCGGGCTTAACCTCGCAAGGCGAAGCGGTGATCTTGGGCGCGGCGACAATCGATGCCAATGGTAACTACCACTACCAAGCCAGCACCACACCCAGTGGCAATGCGGTGTTTAGCTTAGTGCTCAATGCGGATGGCAGTTACCGTTTTACTTTGCAAGGTCCGATTGATCACGCCGCAGGCAGCGATGAGCGACTGGTGAATTTCAAAGTGGTGGCGACGGACTATGATGGCGACGCCTCTGACATTCTACTGCCTGTCACTATTGTGGATGACAAGCCAACGATTGTCGGCATTCGCACCGGTAGCGAACAGAGCGTGGATGAAGATGACTTAGCCACGATCGGTTCTGATCGTTCAGACAGCACCGTTATTGCTGGGCACTTTGATGTGATTGACGGGGCCGATGGTATTGTCAGTTATCAAGTGTCTGATCTCACCACGCCTGTCGAGAATTTAACGTCTGGTGGTCAAGAGATAGAGATCATCCAAATTTCAAGCAGTAATGGTGTCACTGTTTATGAGGCGGTGATTAAGAATACGACGGACGTGGTTTTTCGTCTCACGTTAAATGGCTCGGCCGATAGTTACCAATTTGAACTGCTTAAAGCCATCGACCACCCGACGGGTAATGGTGAAAATAGTTATATTTTAGATCTTCCGATTACCGCAACTGATAGAGATGGCGATGTTTCAGCGTCAGCGAGTTTGCCAATATCGATTGTTGATGATATTCCAACTTTGCATGATAAAAGCATCACTAGTGTTGAAAATACGGCGATAAAAACAGTCAATTTATTTAGCCAAGACAACAATACCTCGCCGGATACTCAAGGTGCAGATCATGGTGCGATCACTAAATTTGTGGCCG
>NZ_CAWNMS010000079.1:0-12239 GCF_963875605.1 Vibrio sp. V04_P4A5T148 | reverse complement strand
CGGTTGCACTATTTACAATCTTGCAACATTTGTTCATTCTAGCTGCAGCCTAGGTTTGTGAATCTAATCAAAAATCTTTCAAATTACTAATTTGAGAAAATACAAATCATTACCTACGCTTATAAACGGTTGATTTGTAAATGTGCGATTGCATGCAAATACAACTTGGAAAGCTACACAACAACATTTTTAGTACGTTGTATCAGGTGTCACCTGGTTTAACATGGATCATACAGGAAGGATACAAATGGCGAATAAACTCACTGTTCTTGCTTCTGTTGTAGCAGCTTCTACTGCCATGATGGCGACGACAGCTTCAGCAGCAGATAGCACTTTAGATAAAGTACTTTCGCAAGGTTTTATTACTTGTGGTGTGAGCACTGGTCTACCAGGCTTTTCCAACCCGAACTCAAAAGGGGAATGGGAAGGCATTGATGTTGAATATTGCCAGGCACTTGCCGCAGCAGTTCTTGGTGACAAATCGAAAGTAAAATATGTTCCACTCACAGCAAAAGAACGGTTTACCGCCCTACAATCAGGTGAAATCGATGTTCTTTCGCGCAATACAACCTGGACGCTCCAACGCGACGCAGCACTCGGCCTTAATTTTGTCGGCGTAAACTATTATGACGGTCAAGGGTTCATGGTGAAAAAAGACCTAGGAGTGAAAAGTGCAAAAGAGCTTGATGGGGCATCGGTTTGTGTCCAATCCGGTACA
The DNA here is from genome assembly GCF_963875605.1 of Vibrio sp. V04_P4A5T148. Lineage (NCBI taxonomy): Bacteria > Pseudomonadati > Pseudomonadota > Gammaproteobacteria > Vibrionales > Vibrionaceae > Vibrio > Vibrio sp. V04_P4A5T148. The sequence continues at coordinate 11,521 of NZ_CAWNMS010000079.1, read as the reverse complement.
ACTACTGAGTTGAACTTGGCGGACTACTTCCGCAACACAGGCATGAAATACAAACCTGTGGTATTCGATACAGCAGCGCAAACCTCAAAAGGTTTTGACGCGGGCCGTTGCGATGCTCTAACAACCGACCAATCTGGTTTGTATGCGCTACGTTTGAACTTAACTGATCCTAACGTCGCGGTTGTATTACCTGAAATCATTTCTAAAGAACCACTTGGGCCCGTTGTTCGTCAAGATGATGACAAGTGGTTTAACGTGGCGAAATGGACTCTCAATGCGATGGTTAACGCAGAAGAGTACGGTATTACCTCAAAAAATGCAGATGAAATGCTTAAATCTAGCGATCCTAATATCAAACGCATACTTGGCCTGGACGGCCCTAAAGGTAAAGGTTTGGGCATTCGCGATGATTGGGGATACCAAATTGTAAAACAAGTCGGTAACTATGGTGAAAGTTTTGAACGCACTGTAGGTAAAGGTTCTCCACTACAAATCGCACGAGGTGCAAATGCGTTGTGGAATGCTGGCGGCTTTATGTACGCTCCACCACTTCGTTAATAGTCACACAATCCCAAATAGGCGGTTTTAACCGCCTTTTTGGAAAAATGGATTTGAGGTTATAGTTGTATGAAACCTACTAAAACTATTGCGGCTAGCTCAGGAGCTCCCTCGGCTAAAAGCGCAAATTTGTTCTACAATCCTACTTTTCGTTCAGTCGCCTTTCAAATTATTGCTGTTCTCGTTCTGGTTTTTTTCTTTTACACCATTGTGACCAATGCACTTTCTAACTTAAGTTCTCGAGGCATTGCCACGGGGTTTGACTTCCTAGATCAAGAAGCTGGCTTTGGGATTGGCCTTACTTTGATCGAATACAATGAAACCTTTAGTTATGGGCGAACTTTTATCATAGGTTTACTCAATACCGCGCTAGTTTCTTTTTTAGGCGTTGTATTTGCCACCCTTTTAGGTTTCTTTATCGGTATTTCTCGTCTCTCTTCCAACTGGTTAGTCAGTCGACTTGCTGCTGTGTATATAGAAATCTTCCGTAATATTCCTTTATTACTGCAAATTTTCTTTTGGTATTTTGCCGTGTTACAGGCTCTACCATCGCCTAGGCAAAGCATGCAGTTAGGGGATTCTATTTTTCTCAATGTACGTGGTCTGTTCTTCCCCGCTCCCATTTTCGAAAGTGGCAGCACATTTATCTTTATTGCCTTTCTTGCTGGCTTACTAACCACCTTAATTATTGGCATTTGGGCTCGAAACAAACAGCGTTTAACAGGTCAGCAGACGCCTATGGGTAGAATTGCGGCTATCTTGTGCATCCTACTTCCTGTCATTGTGTACTTTGCTATGGGCCGTCCAGTGTCAGCAGAGTATCCACAACTGCAAGGGTTCAACTTCCAAGGTGGCATCAGTATTATCCCTGAGTTAGCTGCACTGCTGATTGCACTAAGTATTTATACGGCCGCATTTATTGCCGAAATTGTCCGTTCTGGTATTAATGCGGTGAGCCATGGTCAATCCGAAGCAGCAATGTCATTAGGATTATCTCGTTCAAAAACATTAAAACTCGTGGTCATTCCTCAAGCGCTGCGCATCATCATTCCGCCACTCACCAGCCAATATCTGAACTTAACCAAAAACTCATCATTAGCGATGGCGATTGGCTACCCTGATTTGGTTTCTGTTTTTGCCGGCACAACGCTCAATCAAACGGGTCAAGCGATTGAAATTATTGCGATGACCATGGGTGTTTACCTCACTCTCAGTTTAACGACATCGGCATTAATGAATATCTATAACCGTAAAGTTGCTTTGGTGGAGAGATAAGATGAAAGTACATCAGTTTCAACCTAACTTGCCACCGCCAGCCAATACCGTTGGCTTCATTGGGTGGCTGCGCAAAAATCTTTTTAATAACACACTCAATTCCATCGTTACACTGATCTTAGGGTATTTCGCCTTCTGGCTTGTTTGGCATACGGTCGATTGGGCGATTATTAATGCCGATTGGGTAGGCACACAACGTAGTGATTGCACCCGGGAGGGGGCGTGTTGGGTGTTTATTAGCGTACGCTGGGATCAGTTTATGTATGGATTTTATCCAGAAGCTGAGCTCTGGCGACCTCGCCTCTTCTATTTCACTCTTGCTATTTTTAGTGCGTTGCTTGCCTATGAAAATACACCGAAAAAAACGTGGATTTGGTTGTTTTTTGTCAACATCTACCCATTTCTTATCGCGGCGTTACTCTATGGAGGCTTTTTCGGCCTAGAAGTGGTTGAAACGCATAAGTGGGGAGGCTTATTAGTTACGCTGATTATTGCCTTAGTTGGGATTGTTGTTTCGTTACCGATTGGCGTTGTACTGGCGTTGGGCCGACGTTCCGAGATGCCCATTATTCGCAGCCTATGTACCGTTTACATCGAGGTTTGGAGAGGTGTGCCACTGATTACAGTTTTGTTTATGGCATCCGTTATGCTGCCTCTGTTCCTCTCACAAGGCTCGGAAACGGATAAATTGGTTAGAGCATTGATTGGGGTGGTCATGTTCAGTTCGGCTTATATGGCAGAAGTGGTTCGTGGTGGTTTACAAGCGATACCTAAAGGTCAATACGAAGCCGCCGATGCGTTAGGTTTAAGTTACTGGAAAAAAGTCGGTTTGATTATTTTGCCGCAAGCACTGAAGATCACGATCCCATCTATCGTTAATACCTTCATTGGCCTATTTAAAGATACCAGCTTAGTACTCATTATCGGGATGTTTGACGTGCTCGGTATTGGACAAGCTGCCAATACCGATCCGGATTGGTTAGGCTTTTCTACTGAAAGTTATATATTTGTCGCGTTAGTGTTCTGGGTGTTCTGCTTTTCTATGTCTAGATATTCGATATGGCTTGAAAACAAACTCCATACTGGTCACAAACGATAACTACAAATCAAGGACGTATTATGACGCAGCAACGCAACCTCGCACCTTCTGAAGAAATCATGATTCAGATTAATGATATGAATAAATGGTACGGTGAATTTCATGTACTAAAGAACATCAATCTTACCGTTAAAAAAGGCGAAAAGATCGTTATTTGTGGCCCTTCAGGCTCAGGAAAATCGACCATGATTCGCTGTATTAACCGCTTGGAAGAGCACCAAAAAGGACAAATCGTCGTCGCGGGAAACGAACTGACGGAAGATCTTAAAAATATTGAAGCCGTGCGACGCGAGGTCGGTATGTGCTTCCAACATTTCAATCTTTTTCCACATTTAACCGTGTTAGAAAACTGTACACTCGCTCCAATTTGGGTAAAAAAGATGCCTAAAGGAGAAGCTGAAGCGGTTGCGATGAAGTACTTGGAACGCGTAAAGATTCCTGATCAAGCAGACAAATATCCCGGTCAACTTTCTGGCGGTCAGCAGCAACGAGTTGCGATTGCACGCTCATTGTGCATGAACCCACAGATTATGTTATTTGATGAACCAACATCTGCACTTGACCCAGAAATGGTACGGGAAGTATTAGATGTTATGGTTGAACTTGCAGGAGAAGGCATGACTATGCTTTGTGTTACCCATGAGATGGGCTTTGCTAAAGAAGTGGCCGATCGCGTTATTTTCATGGATGCTGGTGAGATCATTGAAGAAAATAACCCTGTTGAATTTTTTGAAAATCCTCAATCCGATAGAACGCGCAATTTTCTCTCTCAAATTCTCCATCATTAATGGATTAACGACCAACAAAGAGAGAGGTGAACATCACCTCTCTCTTTGTTTATGAGCATAGACACATGGTGTTACACATTCTTTAACATCTAAGTGACTATTTTTATTAAAATTTACACAAAACAAATACGATACAGGGCTTGCTTTTTAGCTCATTCAGCCCCATAAATGTACAAACAAACATAAACCCTTACGAGGAAGATTATGAACAGCCCTATGTTTACTCGCTCAGCTAGCTTAGAGAGCACACTACAAACTAATAAAGTGTTGAAGAATACTTACTTCTTGCTTTCAATGACTCTTATCACCAGTGCTATTGCTGCGATGGCAACAATGGCAATGCAGATTTCACCATTCATGGCACTCGCTATGCAGTTGGGAGCAATCGGTATTCTATTTTTCGTGATGCCTAAAGCCATTAATTCTTCTTCTGGTATAGTGTGGACATTTGTGTTCACCACATTAATGGGCGGAGCTCTGGGCCCAATGCTTAATCACTATGCGGCAATCCCGAATGGCTCTAGCATTATTGCTCAGGCACTCGGTCTTACTGGCCTTGTTTTTATGGGCTTATCCGCTTATACCATTACGACTAAAAAAGACTTTTCGTTCATGAGAAGTTTTTTAATGGCAGGCCTCATTATTGTCATCGTTGCGGCGATTATTAATATTTTTGTTGGTTCTACCGTTGGCCAACTTGCGATCAGCAGCATTGCGGCGCTCGTGTTTTCTGGTTTTATCCTATTTGACACAAGCCGCATCGTACGAGGTGAAGAGACAAACTACATTAGTGCTACCATCTCAATGTATCTAAATATCCTGAACTTGTTCACAAGCTTATTGGCTATTTTAGGCATTATGAACGACGACTAATTTACGTCGACATTTTGTCCAAACGAGCCCGCAAGCCACAGCTTGCGGGCTTTTTGCTTTCTAAACAGTTGAGATCACACATTCACTACGCTACCCTAAACGCGGATTTTTAATCGAGTAATAAAGATGTTTGAATACAATGGTAAAACCGTCGAAACTGATGCTCAGGGTTACCTCCTAGACCATACCCAATGGGAAGAAGGAATGATCCAGACGCTGGCCAGTCAGGAAGATATCGAGTTAACCGACGCTCATCTAGAAGTCATTTTGTTCGTGCGCCACTTTTATGAAGAGTTTAATACTTCACCCGCAGTGCGTATGTTAGTCAAAGCGATGGAAAAAGCACATGGTCCGGAAAAAGGCAATAGCAAATATCTGTTCAAACTCTTTAAAAAAGGCCCGGCCAAACAAGCAACTAAACTTGCTGGGTTACCAAAACCTGCCAAATGCTTGTAGTGCGAAACTAAGCCCCCAAGCAACCTAACTATACAAAGTACAAAGCGGTGCTACTTTTAAAGTATTTCGAATCCGCTATATTTTTCAGTATAAGAAAGAAGTGATTCACGCAACACAGACATTACTTTCGCCGTTTTGGGGCCTTGTTGAAGCCACTGATAAAACTGCTCCAAATTTTCACTATTCCCAATGGCGATGACTTCAACCTCGCCGTTATGTAAATTTTTAGCATAGCCTGTTAAGCCTAGCTTTAGTCCTTGATGAGCGGTGTGATAACGAAAACCAACCCCTTGGACCCTGCCTGTCACGATAAACTTGTCGCACTGTTGAGCCATTTGGATCCCTCTATCTATGTTTAAATACTCAATCATTTATCTACTAAAATGCGTCGTTCACTATAATGAAAGAAATGACAATGGGTTAATTTGATGTACATCCCACAGATACTCTCCCCAAACAATTTCCTTTATTTACGTATGACGCTCGCTCTTTGTTTGCTTTCCATTACCTTTTCTATGAAAATATGCCCCCATTTTGAATATTCATCGAGTAATGTATGACAGCTGCAATCTATCTAGTCAAAGGCCGTGAAAAATCTTTGCGCCGTAAACATCCATGGGTTTTTTCCCGAGGGATCAACAAGGTAGAAGGTGAGCCTAGCCTTGGAGAAACTGTCGACGTTTATGCTCATGATAATCAGTGGTTGGCAAAAGCAGCCTATTCACCTACCTCTCAAATTCGTGCTCGCGTTTGGAGCTTTGAGAAACAGGAGATCAATGTCGATTTCTTTGTGAAACGAATCGAAGATGCACTGTTAGTCCGCCAGGATATTATTGAACGAGATGGTCTTACGGGCTTTAGGCTGATTGCGGCAGAATCTGATGGGCTGCCAGGAATTACTATCGATAAGTATCAAGATTATCTAGTATGCCAACTGCTTAGCGCAGGAGCTGAATACCATAAAACGAATATTGTTACAGCGCTGACAATCGTTTTCCCAGAGTGCCATGTTTACGAACGTTCAGATGTTGCCGTTCGTAAAAAAGAAGGTTTGGAAGAGCGCATGGGCGTGCTGCATGGCGATGAGCCGCCAAAATCAGTCATTATCGAAGAAAATGGCGTAAAAATTAGCGTCGATATTGTTGGTGGACACAAAACAGGCTTTTACCTAGACCAACGTGACAGCCGCCAGAAATCAATAAAATATGTGAAGGATAAAGATGTCCTTAACTGTTTTTGTTATACCGGAGGCTTCGGTTTGTATGCTCTTAAAGGCGGTGCCAAACGTGTAATTAATGCCGACGTCTCACAACCTGCATTAGATACCGCCAAATACAATGCAGAGATCAACCAATTCGATATCTCCAAAAAACGCGCTGTATTTTTGAATGCCGATGTTTTCAAATTATTGCGAGAATATCGTGATCAAGGAACGCTGTTTGATGTGGTGATTATGGATCCACCTAAGTTCGTATCGAGTAAAAACAACCTGACCTCCGGTGCAAACGGTTATAAAGACATCAATATGTTGGCAATGCAAATTTTAAAACCGGGTGGCACTTTACTCACCTATTCATGCTCTGGCCTTATGGGCACCGATCTCTTCCAAAAAATCATTGCCGATGCGGCGCTCGATGCAGGTCGTAGCGTTAAATTTGTTGAAAGGTTCGAGCAAGCCGCTGACCACTTAACAGATTCAGCCTACCCTGAAGGGTTTTATCTAAAAGGGTTCGCCTGTAAGGTGTTGTAAGCCGTATTTTATAGGCAGCAAGAAAAACCGGAGCTCTTATCAAGCTCCGGTTTTCGTTATTTTAGTCCTTTAAATGGTTTAGGTTATCCATCAAGCTACTGGTGATATCCGCAGCTGACGCACCATCAAAGTCCACGGTCAATGTTTGACCCGACTTAACAATCGTTAGGTGCGATTCATGTTCATTTCCTGTAACACGGATAGATACATCGTCCGCAACACCTTGATGATCTACACCACCCAGTCCATCAAGCAATGCTGTGATCTCATCTTTGGTCATGTCTTCAAACAAATCGGAAAAATCTAACGAATCCCCTTCCGAACGATGGAAGTCCGTGACGCGGTCAGTCGCGGTTTCCATCTCAACCCATTTGAATATGTCTGCGCCACTATCACCCGTTAAAATATCGTTACCAAGGCCGCCAATGAGGATGTCGTTACCTTCACCGCCTCTCAAACCATCGTTGTGAGAACCACCATCAATATAATCATCACCAGTATGACCAAAAAGGATATCAGAGCCAGATTGACCAAATATTCGATCATTGCCACTACCGCCATTAACGACGTCAGCATTACGGCTTGATACATCGTTCGATAATAACAAACCATCATTATCTAACATTGAATCAGTGCCAGAAAGATTGCCTGTCATTACGTGATGATTGGCAATCTCAGACGCAGAAAGTTCCAAATCATCATCACTACTGTAACCATGAGATCCCGTCATTCCTGCATAAATGACGTCATTTCCAGAGCCCGTCTCAATATGATCGTTCCCCGATCCACCACTAACAGTTTGGTTTTGAGAGCCATTATTATAACCTTGCCCTACGTGAATATGGTTTTCATTGCCATGAACATCACGTACTGTACCTAACAAATTACCCCCGAAAGCAACATCGAATCTATCTGGGTGCCGTGAGTTTTCACCATTTCTAATAACTATCATGTCATTTAAATCATTGCCTTCAACCGTCAATGGTAAACCTACGGGTACACCATTTTTATCTACAGCGTTGACTGAAATCGTTAAAGTACTATTGGCAGCATCACCATCATTATCTCTCACGGTATAACTAAAAACTTCCTGTGCGTTGAAGGGGATCTTAGAGGCATCCTCAGTCACTTGATAAGTATAGCTACCATCAGCCATCAGAATCAGCTCGCCATACAAACCAATAACCTTAGTGCCAACACCGGTATTAATACTGCTTGATGTTTCTCCATTCACACACCCTATGACAGTCAATGATCCATCGGCACCGTGCAAATCGTTATGCATTACATTACCTAAAGCACTTGGCAAATGGTAACCACTTCCTTCAACAATCTTTGCCACCAAGTCAAACTGGTTGGATGCATTTTCGTCTGTCTTTATCGAGTTGATAACATTACCGTTTTTATCAACAAAACCTAAGACTTCAACTGTATACATCTTACCTTCAAATTCAAAAGTCACAGATTGACTTTCAATAGTAATGATATCCCTTGGATCAGACTGATTATTTGGTGTTTCGTTATGGGCAAAATTCACCGTAATCGTCACAGGCGTTACTCGACCATAAGCATCGGTTACTGAAAACGTTACATCTAGTGTTGCCCCCGTAATCGAATCATAGATAGGGTAGTTATAGTGAGTAAAGGTTCCTAGTTGGACTAGCTCATTGAGAGCTATGTTTCCAGCCAGTCCACTATCGTTATCAATAAAACCATACCCTGATTGCCCATACCCTGCACTCGTTCCCCAGCGTACTTGGTCTAAATCAGGGTCAGCATCGCGCGAATCATAAATTGTAATATTTGAACCACCTGCGATATTGCTCCACTTAGCCGAAACACCGTTAAAATTAAATGAATCGGCTAATACATTGATTGAAGCAACATCCGCATTAGCGATAGGGGCATCATCCTCAATAACAATGGTGATTGTACTTGTGTTCGAAATACCACTTGAATTTTGTGCTTCAATGGGAATATCAATCACAAGGTCATCTTCTCCACCATTATTCGTATGGTCGAATACAGCATGCAACTGACTAGTCACCTTGCCTTGGTTATCTACGGTAATTTCGACCACTTTATTGTCAGCAACCGTTCCAATCAGTCTCTGTTTATCCGCAGATAAGTTCCAGGTAATAGCTACACCATTAGAAGTGTAAGTACCAACCGGAATCCCCATAGAAAGCTCAGAGGTGTTCGCAATATTAAGCTGCCCTTCCACTGAGGTCTGGTTAGTCGTGTCTTGTGAACCAGTGATAGATGCGTCATCCGCAATACCGCCTTGTAATCCCTCTTCTGACATATTAAGTGTCAGCTCACCGATCACTGGTGGAGACATCGGCTTAACAGCAAAACCAAGTTGCGCGCTGTCTCCATCGGCATCAGTAACTTTCACTTGGAAATCAATATCTCCATCACCTAGCGGCGATTGTATATTTTGATACTGGTAAAACTCCCATTTTCCCGTTGTCGGTGTAAACTCGAGTTTGAAGACTAAATACCCTTCTGCATCTTTACCAGTAAGAGTATTTGCCCCTACTAATTCAACAGTAATGTCAGAGCCAGTAACCGTTTTGAGTGTCGCAGACTCATTTAGGCCAACTAATTGCAGTGCCCCTCGACCATCGGCACCCCATTGCGGTTCAACGACACCAGAACCATAAGCAATTGGCTGCGGCGCATCCGCACCAAGAAACTCGATATTTTTAACGGTAAAGTCACTATTATCTTTATGATTAAACGAGTTACCATTGTCAGTAGCTTTGATAACCATCGTATCAAAACCACCCTGTTGCACAGAAAAGTCTTTAGCGTAATCTCCACGGTTTTCATCAGAGGTAAAACTTTGAGTTGCAATCAACTTCCCATCTCGCCAAAACTCAACAATCCCGCTTTCGCCCTCACCGCCAAACATTTTGCTGAACTCAATTTTCGCACCATAAGCTACCGTGTTAGGATCGAGTTTAATAACCAACTCTTCGGATGCAGAACTGCCATCTGAAAACTTACGAAAATCAACTTCATTAGCAAGGTTATGGTACGGAGAATCCTTACTACTAACGCCGATACCTTCGCTGTCACCATTAATATTTGCACTAACTAACGTGGATGATAAAGCTGAAGAGAATCCATTTGCAGTAATAGTAAATTGACCACCGTCAATCGTGGTCCTATTACCACGGTAACTCGTTAGATCAAACTGGCCAGTTAACACATCAGGGATGTCAGTTGCTGTGGCAGCAACTGGATCCATCGCATGGTCGCTAGGTGCATCGTCTTCAATGATGATAGATAGTTTGCTTTCCGTTGTGGCTTGCCCATCTGAAACAAATACGCCGAGATCTAAACTCAGTGTATCTTCTTGGGAGCCATCTGGATGGTCGACAGGGCTGAGTAAAGTGACTGTATAGTTCCACTCGCCCTTGCCACTTGCATTAGGAGCAGTAAGCTCGATTTCAATAACGGATTTAGAATCACTCCCAGATGTAGAGCCTATCAGCTTGTGATTTTGAGCATCCCATTCCCAAACGACTTCCATACCTGCCGACGTGATGCCCACCGGGCCCGAAAGAGTGATCTCTACGGAATCGCTATCTACATCATCAATTGTGATGCTGCCAGATGCCTTAACTGCGTCGCTTGTATCTGAGGATCCAATATCATCTTGAAGTCCACCAGATAAGCCTTCCTCGGAGAGAGGCGCAATGCTTGAGATTGCGATGCTTGGCGCATCGTTGGTGCCCGTCACTGTGATGGTGATCGTTTGGGTGTCTGTGCCACCTTGGCCATCGGCAACTTGGACGGTCACTTCGACGTCGGTCGTCTCGCCTACCGCGAGGGAGTCGTAAGCCGCATCTTTCGGATCGAACGTCCAAGCATTTCCTGTCAACGTGAAGCCAGCTGGCGCACTCGCCGCATCGCCATTCGCATCAACCAGGCTGTACGTCAGGTCGCCCTGCGCCGTATCCACATCGGTCGCCGTCACCGTGCCGCTGATCACATCGCCACCTTCGGTCGCGCCGGCCTCTACATCCGCCGCCGCCACTGGCGCATCGTTGGTGCCCGTCACTGTGATGGTGATCGTTTGGGTGTCTGTGCCACCTTGGCCATCGGCAACTTGGACGGTCACTTCGACGTCGGTCGTCTCGCCTACCGCGAGGGAGTCGTAAGCCGCATCTTTCGGATCGAACGTCCAAGCATTTCCTGTCAACGTGAAGCCAGCTGGCGCACTCGCCGCATCGCCATTCGCATCAACCAGGCTGTACGTCAGGTCGCCCTGCGCCGTATCCACATCGGTCGCCGTCACCGTGCCGCTGATCACATCGCCACCTTCGGTCGCGCCGGCCTCTACATCCGCCGCCGCCACTGGCGCATCGTTGGTGCCCGTCACTGTGATGGTGATCGTTTGGGTGTCTGTGCCACCTTGGCCATCGGCAACTTGGACGGTCACTTCGACGTCGGTCGTCTCGCCTACCGCGAGGGAGTCGTAAGCCGCATCTTTCGGATCGAACGTCCAAGCATTTCCTGTCAACGTGAAGCCAGCTGGCGCACTCGCCGCATCGCCATTCGCATCAACCAGGCTGTACGTCAGGTCGCCCTGCGCCGTATCCACATCGGTCGCCGTCACCGTGCCGCTGATCACATCGCCACCTTCGGTCGCGCCGGCCTCTACATCCGCCGCCGCCACTGGCGCATCGTTGGTGCCCGTCACTGTGATGG